>NZ_SJPO01000010.1:0-220000 GCF_007859935.1 Posidoniimonas polymericola
GCGCCACACCGCCCAAAATCCTCAAGGCGACCAAACTGCAAGTACAAACCGCTAACCAACTCAGAGGGTTAACGGCGTAACACGCCACGGGCGTACAGGCCGGCCTGGCAGATCGGCTGCAGCACCTTCCGCTTGTCGTGGCTCCAGGTAAAGTACTTCTCGAACTTTTTCTTGTAGCCCTTCAGGAAGTGCGCTACGCCGACGCCCACCAGGATCACGCCGAGACCGCCGACCAGCCACTGGCCGAACGGCTGCGACATCAGCATCCGCACGAGCGACTCCTTGCCGTCCGATCCGCCGCTGCTGCCCGTCGCATACCCAAGCGCGACCTTGGCCGCCCAGCCGGCGAGCAGCACGTGGGTGGCGCCGCTGACAGCCATGCCGGCGCGAACGGCAATGCCCTTGGCGTCGGTCCCGTGGTGGTCGGGGTCGTAGACGACTTGGCAGAAACGCCAGATCGAGTAGCCGACCAGCCCGACCGCCAGCGCGAGCACAATCAGCCAGCCGCCGGGCGACTCGAGCACTTTGCTGAGGGCGCCCTTCGAATCGGTCACCTTGCCTCCTTCGCCGAACGCCGACAGCACCGCTAGGCCGCCAATGATCAGGTAGATCGCTCCCCGCGACGCGTAGCCGAGCCGGGCGAGGTTCTCGAGCCAGTCTTGCTGTTGCTGCTGTTGGATGGCGGAGCGGGCGTGGGAGACGGTCGACGGCTCGGCGGTGGGCATAGAGAAGCTCGGTAGGGGACGTGCAGTGCAATGAGAGTGACGCACTGGTAGAGCAAATCGTCTGCCAAACCGCGTCACCGCGGGGCAGACGGTTTTTTGGGGGCGATCCGACCGCTTGCTGGCCGGTCGCCGGCCAATCGGGCGTTCTGCCACCCGGCCGCGGGCGTTAGCTTTCGACGGTCCCTATACTGCGGTGGCCTGGCATACATTCTGCCGCGAATTGCCCGGCGGATGAGTGGGCCGGGGAAGCGGGCGCGCGTAGATTGGGAGTCGGAGCGGTTGTGGTGCGCCTCAGTGGGAGTTCGACGAAATGAGCCGAGACTGGAATCGATCGTCGTTGGCCACCGGACTTCTGGCCGTTCGGTGCCTGGCCGTTCTGTGCCTGGTCGTTCTGTGCCTGGTCGGAAGCGTCCGCGCCGAACCGGCGACGCTCGCCGGCCGCCCTCTGCCGCCCGGCCCGCTGGGAGAAGCGATCATGCTCGGCGCGGCGCTCGTCCGTGACACCTCGACCCACCCGTTGACGAAGGCCTATGTCGGCAACCGGCTCGACTGCACCTCGTGCCACTTGCAGAACGGCACGCACCATTCGGCCGCCCCGTTCGTCGGCGTGGCGACCGCCTATCCGGCGTGGGCGCCGCGGGAGGGGAGGGTGATCACGCTCGAAGACCGCATCCTCAACTGCTTCATGCGGAGTGAGAACGGCGTGCGGCCGCCGCTCGGCAGTCGGGCGTCGGTCGCCATCGCGGCGTACATCACCTGGCTGTCCGACGGGCAGCCGATCAAGCAGAACCCCGAACACTCGCTTGGCCCCAACGCCACCGAGCCGTTGACGATCGACCCCACGGCGGCCGACGCCGCGCGGGGCGCCGCGTTGTACGCCGACCGCTGCGCACACTGCCACGGCGACGATGGTTGGGGTGACGACGACAGCCCGCCCGTCTGGGGGCCCGACTCGTACAACAACGGCGCCGGCCTCGGCCGCGTTGCGAAGTTGGCGTCGTGGCTGAAGGTGGCGATGCCGCCGGACGACGAGACGCTCACCGCGCGGGAGGCGATCGACCTGGCGGCGTTCGTCAACTCACACGAGCGGCCCGTGTTCCGGCTCGAGGACCATCTGCCGCCGGCGGAACGGCTGGGTGAGTACAACTCGGCCGACGGCGAATGAAGCCTGCGCGGCCCGCCGCGGAACCGCTCGGAATCGCACCTCTAGGGTCGATTGCCGTCAGATGGTAAAATCACCGCTATGAACCTTACCGAATTCAGACAGGTCCTGGCGGATCACCCGCGGCATGGGCTCCGCTTTGTCATCAGTGACCAGGCGGCCATCGCCGACCACTTCCACGTCACCGAGGTCGGCCGTGTGGAGAAGCGGTTTGTCGACTGCGGCGGCCAGCCGCGGCAGACAGTCGCCTGCGTGCTGCAGACGCTCGTTGCGCACGACGTCGACCACCGGCTGACGACCGACAAGCTGGCGGGCATTTTGAAGCTGGTCGACTCGCTCGACCTGCCGGTGGACGCCCCAGTCGAGGTCGAGCACCAGGAGCGGTCGGTCAGCGTCGATGCGGTCGACGGCGTGGAGGTCGCGAACGGGGTGGTTGAATTCAGCCTGGCCGCGAAGCAAACGGCCTGCCTGGCTGAGGACGCGTGTGGCCTCGCGCCCACGCCGCAGGGTTTGAACGTGATCGGCGGCGATTGCTGCGGCGGCTCGAGCGGCTGCTGCTGAGCCCCTGGAAATCCCGATGCCGTTGCGCCAGGTTCTCGGCACGGCCGATTGAAGACGCTTGAGTCTGGAATTTGGCAGTTGACTGTCGATTGACGAGCGCAGGCGCTTCGCCTAGCCTAGGCCCCAAGGCGGCAAAACGCGTAACTCACTACTTGCGTAGCTCCCTATTAGCTAGAAAGTATTTCGCCGCCTATGATCACCGACGAACTGCCAAATCTCTCCCTGTCCCGCTCCGCCGAGCAGGTCCTGGCCGAGGCCAAGAGCGTCCGGTTCTTCAATACGGCCGCCGAGCTCGCCGAGGCCGCCGTTCCCGCCGACGGGGTCGACGAGCAGGGCTACTTCACGGTCGGCTACGACGTGAACGGCACGTTCACGCCAGAGGCCAAGGTCTGCCGTGTCAAGAACGGGATCAGCGCGAACTACCTCGAGGCGTACATGCGCCGCCGCGATCCCAACTGCATGGTGATCGCCGACGACCGCGCGACCGACAAGCAGACCTACAAGGGCCGCTTCGGCGAGGACTTCGAGCCGCTCCGGCAGGAGACCTTCGAGTGGCTCAAGACGCAGGACCTCGCCTGCTTCTTCTTCGACGCGGGCCTGCCGGGCAAGGGCCTGCCGGCGGTGGTGATCGCGCCGGCCAACGCCGCGTTTTTTGCGTTCGGGCTGGCCGAGCTGCAGGGCATCGTGCCGCTGGACGTGATCCGCGAGAAGGGCGAGGGCTACCACCACTCGGCCATCATCTACATCGCCCCGCCTTTCCGCCACACGCACTTCGACGGGAAGCAGGTGGTGGTGCACAACCGCCGCGACATCCTGCACGAATTGTTCAGCTACAACCTGTACCCCGGCCCCTCGGCCAAGAAGGGCGTCTACGGCATGCTGCTGAACTTCGGCGAGCAGGCGGGCTGGACCACGGCCCACTGCTCGACCGTGCAGGTGCTCACCCCGTACGACAACACCGTGACCGTGATGCACGAGGGCGCGTCGGGCGGCGGCAAGAGCGAGATGCTCGAGCAGATGCACCGCGAGTCGGACGGTCGGCTCAAGCTCGGCACGAACCTGGTCAGCGGCGAGCGCCGCTACGTCAGCATCCCCCGCGGCTGCGAGCTGCGCCCGGTGACCGACGACATGGCCCTCTGCCACCCGGACCTGCAGCACCCCGAGGCCCGCGAGCGCAAGCTGTCGCTGATCGACGCCGAGCACGCCTGGTTCCTCCGCGTCAACCACATCACCAAGTACGGCACCGACCCGCACCTCGAAGCGCTGACGATGGACCCCGAGGCGCCGCTGCTGTTCCTCAACATCGACGCGGTGCCGGGCTCGACCGCGCTGATCTGGGACGCGATCGAGGACGAGCCTGGCAAGAAGTGCCCCAACCCGCGGCTGGTGTTCCCCCGCAAGAACTACCCCGGCATCGTCAGCGAGCCGGTGACGGTCGACATCCGCAGCTTCGGCGTCCGCTGCCCGCCGTGCACGGCCGAACACCCGACCTACGGCATCATGGGCCTATTCCACTTGCTGCCGCCGTCGCTGGCGTGGCTGTGGCGGCTCGTCGCGCCCCGCGGCCACGGCAACCCTTCGATTGTCGACACCGGCGGCATGAGCTCCGAGGGCGTCGGCTCTTACTGGCCGTTCGCCACCGGCCGCCGCGTCGACCAGGCGAACATCCTGTTCCATCAGGTGATGGACACGCCCGACACCATGTTCCTGTTGATCCCCAACCAGCACATCGGCTGCTGGGAGACCGGCTTCGCGCCGCAGTGGATCGCCCGCGAGTACCTGGCGCGGCGTGGCGCGGCCGAGTTCGCGCCGGGTAAGGTGCTCGACGCCCGCTGCCCGCTGCTGGGCCGCACGCCGCGGACGATCCAGGTCGAGGGCCAAGTCGTCGGCCACTGGTTCCTGCAAGTCGAAACCCAGCCCGAGGTGGGCGAGGAGGGTTACGATCGGGGCGCCGAGATGCTCACCACCTTCTTCCACGAGCAGATCAGCAAGTACCTGAACGACGACCTCGATCCGAAGGCGCAGGAGATCATCCGCGCGTGCCTTGATGGCGCCTCGGTGGCCGACTACGAGCGGCTATCGCAGGTCTAATGGATTCCCCGAAGCAAGACGGCGAGCCAACGATCCACCTCGACCAGTTCCTCAAGGCCCACGGCCTGGTGGGGACCGGCGGTCAGGCGAAGGTGGTGATCCAGGGCGGCGAGGTGCTGCTCAACGGTCAGGTCGAGACCCGCCGCCGCAAGCAGCTCCGCGAGGGGGACCTCGTGGGGTTCGAGGGCGAGGAGTACCGCGTGGAGTTCGGCGGCTAAGCCCGATACGTTCTCGGTGGCACGCCGGCTGCATGTCTAGCGGGTTGATGGGACTGACAGCGTCGGTTGGCAAACCGCCTGTCGACGCTAAAGACCATTAGCAGCGGTGATCGCCCGCCGATTTATCGGCGTGGACCTCCCGCTGGCTGGTTCCGATCAACCCAACAGGAGGCTGCGCCGTGCAGAACGATCTCGAAGAAGCCATTGAGCGTGACGGCATCGTCGCGGTCTTCGACGAAGAGGGCGACGCCGTCGAGGCGTTCAAGCGGATCTCGAGCGATGCACGCGTGCACGCCGACGTGCGTCTAGTCCGCGGGTCGGACGCAGAGCACCCCCTGCTGCTCGCGCCGCGTGAGCCGCAGGCAGGGCGGACTCGGGCAATCGGGGTGGGAGTCGCTGTCGGCGCCGCGGCTGGCCTCGCGATTGGAGTGGTGGTCGGGATGCTTGAGGTGTTCACCCAGCTCCCATCGATTGCAATGCCGGGGATCGGGGCCGCGCTGGGCGTGCTGGTCGGCGGGACCACCGCCGGGCTAGGCTTGTCCCACTACCGCGAGGACACGCAAGCAGAGCTTGATCACCACCTCAAGAATGGCAAAGTATTGCTGCTGGCGCTGGGCGAGCGGCCACAGCTGCGGCGCGTCAAGCAGCTCGTGGGTCACGCCCGACCGGCGACGCTGATCGAGCCGACGTCTTGATCAATAGGTCACGTTCCTCGGGCGGGCGGCCAGCAGAGTGAGCCTGAATGACAATGACTGAGTGGGACCAAATAACAACGAGCCCGGTGGCGTCGCCACCGGGCTCGATGATTGCTACTAAGGTCGTATGGCTACTGCTTGGGCCAGCTGATCAGGAGTCGAGCTCCCAGTACGGCTTGGTCTTGTAATAGGCGTGAACCGCCTGGCCCCACTTTGGGTCGGCCATGTCGGGCCAGTCGTCCTGGTCGAAGCCGGGCGCCTGCTCGAGCTGCTCCTTGCTGACATCGAACAGCAGGGCGTGGTTGTCGGTGTCCACCTCGAGCGCCTTCCAAGGAATCGCAAACAGCTTGTCGCCGATGCCGAGGAAGCCGCCCACCGAGACCACCACGTAAGAGATCCGACCGCTGTTCAGATCGATCATGATCTCCTTAACCGAGCCGACGTTGTCGCCCGCGCGGTTGTTGACCTTGTCGCCAATCAGCGTGCCCGCCGACAGTGAGGTCCGTTTTGCTAGGGTCGACATGGTAGATCCTCCAGTGCTTGAGTTGCGCCAAGCGGCGCGGGTCGTTTCAATCCGCAAGCTACAGCCGGAGGCAAATGGCGGACCGAACAAGGTTCCGGGCCCCTTCCTCGATTTCGGGGCCTGTTCTCAGGTGACCGCTGCAGATCTATAGTGGTCGTGCGGAGAGTAACCCGAAGCAGTCAGGAAACCTCGATGAGTGTTGCCGAGTCACTTGAAGATTTTCGCCGCCACTACTTGCGCGACGGGCTGCGCAAAGCCGATTGCGACCCCTGCCCCACCAACCAGCTCAAGCGTTGGGTGCAGGAAGCCCTGGACGCGTCGCCCGGCGAGTGGTTCGAAGTCAACGCCATGACGCTCTCGACCGCGTCGGCTGCCGGTCAGGTTTCATCGCGGGTAGTGCTGCTGAAGCGGCTTGACGAACGCGGTCTGGTGTTCTTTACCAACTACGCCTCGGAGAAGGGACGCCAGCTCGCCGAGAACCCCCGCGCGTCGCTCGCGTTCTACTGGCCGCACCTCGAGCGTCAGGTACGCGTGGCCGGCGAGGTGACCCGTGTGTCGGCCGAGGTCTCCGACGAGTACTTCCAGTCGCGTCCGCGGGGGAGCCAGCTCGGCGCGTTGGCGTCGGAACAATCGGAAGTCGTAGCGGGCCGCGAGGTGCTCGAGAAGCAGCTCGGCGAACTCGAGCAGCAGTACGATGGCCAGCAAGTGCCCCGGCCCACCGAGTGGGGCGGCTACTTGCTCGCTCCGGCCGAGTTCGAGTTCTGGCAGGGCCGACCCGATCGGCTGCACGACCGCATCCGGTACCGCCGGGCGTCGAGCGACTGGATGATCGAGCGGCTTTCCCCGTAGCCTGCTCGGGGACCCGCACGAGGAGCGGTTGCGAAACGAGAAATTTAGAGGTTCCCGGCCCGTTTTCCGTTAAAATATGCGCCCGGAGCTGGCATATAACATAGGAGACGTCGTCCAGTAATCGTTGGCGGCCGTCTACCTGTGCTGCTGGCAGCTCCGCATCCCACCCTGCGTGTCTCGCCGCTGCCCGCTCGTCCCCAGGCGGAGAAGATTCTTGATAAGCCGATGCCGGACAATCGACTCCCTGGCGGCGGGCCTCTGTATGCTTGCCGCGTTCACGGCCGCGACAATCCCTCCGTTTTGTGCAGCGCAGGAGGCCGAGGTTAGCTTTGCCGAGGACATCAAGCCACTGCTCGCGCGGCGGTGCTACGCGTGCCACGGCCCCGACGACCAGTCAAGCGGTGTGGCGCTGCACGAGCGCGAGCTGGCCATCGCTGTGGCCGATTCGGGCGAGCGGGCGATCGTCCCCGGCAAGCCCGACGCGAGCGAGCTGCTCGCCCGCGTCGCGTCGCACGACGAGTTCGAGCGGATGCCGCCCGAGGGCGAGCCGCTCAAGGACGAAGAGATCGACCTGCTCCGCCGCTGGATCGAGCAGGGCGCCGAGTGGTCGAACCACTGGGCGTTCGAGCCGATGCAGCGGCCCGAGGCGCCTGAAGTCGAAGACGCCGAGTGGTCGGCCAACCCGATCGACGCGTTCGTCTACGCCAAGCTTGACGAGCACCACCTGCGGCCCGCGGCGCAAGCCGACAGGCGGACCCTCGCGCGGCGGCTCTACTTTGGCGTGACCGGCCTGCCGCCGACCGCCGCGCAGCTCGACGCGTTTCTCGCCAACGAGTCACCCGACGCTTGGAGCGAACTGGTGGGCGAGCTGCTCGCGTCACCGCACTACGGCGAGCACTGGGCCCGGCACTGGCTCGACCTGGTCCGCTACGCGGAGACCAACAGCTTTGAGCGCGACGGGCAGAAGCCGAACGCCTGGAAGTACCGCGACTACGTCATCCGCTCGCTCAACAACGACAAGCCGTACGACCAGTTCCTTCGCGAGCAGCTGGCCGGCGACGAGCTGGACGAGGTCAACGAGGACACCATCACCGCCACCGGCTACTACCGCCTCGGCATCTGGGACGACGAACCCGCCGACCCGGCCCAGGCACGGTACGACGGCTGGGACGACATCATCTCGACTACCGGCCAGGTGATGCTGGGGCTGACGGTCGGCTGCGCGCGGTGCCACGACCACAAGATCGACCCGATCCCGCAGGCCGACTACTACGGCATGCTGTCGTTCTTCGCTGACGTCACGCCGTACGGCGATCGCGGCGACCAGCAGACCAACAGCCAGTGGGTGATGGAGGGCGCCGAACGCTCGGCCGAACGGAAGAAGCTGCAGCGGTCGATGCAGAAGATCCAGCGGGAGCGGGTCTCGATGGAGGAGGTCGGCATCAAACGGATGACCGCGCCCGACCAACGCCGCAGCGAGACCCACGAGCGCAAGGCCCTGCTGGACGAGAAGCTCGAGCAGTTTCTCAACGAGTCGGAGTGGGATCAGTACCAGGCGACCCGCAAGCGTCAGCGCGACCTCCGCCGCCGCCTGAAGGCGCTGCCCGAGGCCGAGTCGATTATGGCGTTGGCGACCTGCATCCCAAAACCCGAGCCGACCCACATCATGATGCGGGGCAACCCCCACGCCCCGGGCGAGGTGGTCGAGCCGCACTTCCCGGAGCTGTTCGGGCAGCCCGCCCCCGAGATCCCAGCCGCAGACCCCAACGCCCACTCGGCGGGGCGGCGCCGCGTGCTGGCCGACTGGGTCACCTCGCCCGACAACCGGCTCACCGCCCGGGTGATCGTCAACCGCGTCTGGCAGCACCACTTCGGCCGCGGCATCGTCCGTTCGACCAACAACTTCGGCCAACTCGGCACGCCGCCGACACACCCGGAGCTGCTCGACTGGCTCGCGCAGTGGCTCGTTGAGCACGACTGGCAGCTGAAGCCGCTGCACGAGCTGATCCTCACCTCGCGGGCGTACCAGATGTCTTCGGCCGCCAACCCCGAGGCGCTGGCCGCCGACCCGACCAACGACCTCCTGTGGCGGTTCGACATGCGGCGGCTGCACTCCGAAGAGATCCGCGACGCCCTCTTGGTGGTGACCGACAACTTCAACCCGCAGATGTACGGGCCGAGCTTCTACCCGCGGCTCTCGCAGGAGGTGTTCGCCACCCAGTCGCGGCCGGGCGAGGGCTGGGGCGACTCGACCGACGAGGAGGTCGCACGCCGCAGCGTGTACATGTACATCAAGCGGTCCCTTCTGCCGCCGTTCCAGACCGCCTTCGACTTCCCGGATGTCGACATCAGCTGCGAGGCCCGCTTTGTCACCGTGCAGCCGGGCCAGGCCCTGACGCTGATGAACGGCGACTACGCCAACCTGGCCGCCAGCCGATTGGCCGACCGCGTCGAAGAACGCGGCGGCGACGCTCGGCAGCGGGTCGCGACGGCGGTCGAGATCGCCCTCAACCGCCAAGCCGAGGAGGACGAGGTAATCGAGGGCCTGGCAATGATCGACCGGCTGCGGGCCGAGCACGGCCTGGACGACCGCCAGGCCCTGCACCAGTGGTGCCTGACCGTGATCAACCTCTCGGAATTCATTTTCCTCGACTGATTCCTCGATTGGGCCGAGCTCGGTCTGAGAACTTAGCGAGCCAACGCATGACAGCGAACAAACGACACCGTGACTTCTGCGGTCGGACCCGCCGCGAGTTCGTCTGGGAGACCGGCTGCGGCTTCGGCGCCGCCGCGCTGACCGGCATGCTCGCCAGGGACGCCGGCGCCGCCCGTTTGGCGGGCGAGAACCCGCTGGCCCCGGCCCCGCCGACTGGCATCGGCAAGGCGAAGAGCGTCATCTTCCTGTTCATGTACGGCGGGCCAAGCCACATCGACACCTTCGACTACAAGCCGTCGATGGTGGGGATGGACGGCAAGACCATCGAGGTCAAGACCTTCGGCCGCGGCGGCCACAAGAACCAGGGCCGCATCGTCGAGCCGCGGTGGAAGTTTCGGCAGCGGGGCGAGTGCGGCAAGTGGGTCAGCGACCTCTACCCGCACCTAGGCGGCTGCGTCGACGACATCGCGTTCCTGCACTCGATGACCGCCGAGTCGCCGATCCACGGCTCGGCGATGCTGATGATGAACTCCGGCAAGCTGCAGAGCGGCAGCCCGGCGATGGGGTCGTGGGTCAACTACGGCCTGGGCTCGGTGAACGAGAACCTGCCCGGCTTCGTGGTCATGCTCGACGAGACCGGCGGCCCGATCAGCGGCGCCAAGAACTGGGCCAGCGGCTACATGCCCGCCAGCTACGCCGGCACGGTGTTCCGCGCCGAGGGCTCGCCGATCAACGACCTCAAGCTCCCCGGCGGCGTGACCCGGCCGATGCAGCGGGACGTGCTCGACTCGCTCCGCCGGCTGAATGAGCGGCACCTGGCGCAGCGGGCCGACAACACCGACCTGTCGTCGCGGATCGCGTCGTACGAGCTGGCGTTCAACATGCAACAGGAGGCGCCCGAGGCGGTCGACCTCGGCCAGGAGAGCGAGGCCACCCGCGCCATGTACGGCCTCGACGACAAGGAGACCAACCCGTTCGGCACGCGGTGCCTGCTGGCCCGGCGGATGGTCGAGCGCGGCGTGCGGTTCATCCAGGTCTACTCCGGCGGAGCCCACAACGACGACAACTGGGACGCCCACGGCGACCTGATCAAGAACCACGGGCGGCTCGCCAAGGCGACCGACCAGCCGATTGCCGCCCTGCTCAAGGACCTCAAGCAGCGGGGCCTGCTCGACGAGACGCTCGTCGTGTGGGGCGGCGAGTTCGGCCGCCAGCCGACCGCCGAGTACGCGGTCGGCACCGGACGCGACCACAACTCCTACGGCTTCACCATGTGGATGGCCGGGGGCGGCATCAAGGGGGGCGTCAGCGTCGGCGCGACCGACGAGATCGGCTCGAACGCCGTGGTCGACCCCTTCCACGTCAAGCGGCTGCACGCCACGGTGCTGCAGCAGATGGGCCTGGACCCCAACGGCCTGAGCTACTTCTTCCGCGGGCTTGACCAGAAGCTGGTGGGGGTAGAACACACCGAGCCGATCCACCAGATTATTGCGTAGTTGTTGCTGCGTGGCCGGCGGCATCCAAATGTATCCACGGCTCTCCGAGCCTTGACTCGAGACGCAACCTTAGGCAAAGGGAGGAGCTCGGTTTCGGCGGGCTGGTTTTCCCGGTTCGGGGAGCCGGGGATACATTGCGTCACGCGGCGGAGCCGCGGCGTTTCATAGTTTACTTCGATCAGGCGGTGCAGATGGATTCAGACAAAGCGTTTCGACTCGATGGCCGTGTGGCGTTGGTCACCGGCAGCACGCGCGGCCTTGGCAAGCAGATCGCCATCGACCTGGCCAAGGGCGGCGCAAAAGTCGCCATGAACTACGCCAATAGCCGCGAGACCGCCGAGGCGGCGTTCGCCGAGTTGCAGGCCGTGGGCGGCGACTGCTGCCTCGTGCAGGGCGACGTCACCGACCAGGCCGAGGTCGAGCGGATGTGCGGCGAGATCGCCGGCGAGCTCGGCCCGGTCGACATCCTGGTGCTCAACGCCACCTGCGCCCAGCCGGAGCTGACGATCGAAGAGTACGAGTGGGACTTCTACCAGCGGATGCTCGACTTCTTCGTGAAGAGCCCCGTGCTGTTCACCAAGGCGTGCCTGCCGCACATGAAGCAGCAGCGCTGGGGCCGCATCATCCACATCACCAGCGAGGTGCTGGCGATGGCCAACGCGCCGTTCAGCGCGTACGTCGCCGCCAAGGGTGGCCAGACCGGCCTGGCGTTGAGCTGCGCCCGCGAGCTGGCCTCGTCCGGCATCACGGTCAACATGATCGCGCCGGGTTGGATCCCAGTAGAGCGTCACGAGGAGGCCCCGGCCGAGGCGATGGCAAACTACGCGGCGGGCGTCCCGGCCGGCCACCAGGGCGTGCCGGGCGACGTCGCGCCCGCGGTCCGCTACCTGGCGAGCAGCGAGTCGCAGTTTGTCACCGGCCAGACGATCTCGGTGAACGGCGGCAACTCCGTGCTGCGTTCCGCCGTCGGCGAGACCGCCCACGCCTTCCGCGTGGACGGCCCCGTTTGACCCATCCGCCGATCCCCGCCGCAGAGCGATAAGCGGGGACCGGCCGCCCGGCGTCACTTGGCGCCGGCGTCACTTGGCGATCGTGCCGCCCTCTTCGACCCGCAGCGCCTTGGCCGCCACCTGCAGCCGCTGGGCGTCGAGGTACCGGAGAGTCGCCAGCTCGCGGATCGGGTTGAGCGTCGCCACGGCCCGGTCCAGGGCGGGACGCATCAACGCGACCTCGAGCAGCACCTTCCGCAGGTCGTCGAACTCGCCCTCGGCGTTGACCACCTCCGCCCGCAGGTCTTCGAGCACGTCGAGCGTTTCGACGGCGCGGGCGGTGCGGTCCGGCGCCTGCAGCAGCCGGTTCTCAAGCGACTCGAGGCGGGCGAGCCCCTGCTCCGCCTCGTCGGTCCGCTGGGTTTCGGCCGTCAGCCGGCCGGTGATGGCGTGCAGCCGCGCCACGGCGTCGGTGGCATTGGGCGTCTCACGCGACGCGATCAGCAGCCGCTGCTGGAGGGCGGCCATGTCCTCACTCGCCACGAGGGCGTCCTCGACCATCCCCCGCGAGTTCACCATCGCCGCGCACAGGGTCCGCATCCGCTCGGCGGCGGTCGTGGCGGCCGCGATCTGCCGCTCGGCCTTGTACAGCCGCTGCTCCAGCTGGTCGGCGTCGGACAGAGCGGACTCGGCGGCGCCGAGCAGCTCGCGGTGCTCGACGATGCGGGCCATCGTCTTCCGGACGAGGTCTTCGGAGCTCGCCAGCAGGGCGATCTGGCGGGTCTGCCCCGCCAGCCGGCGGTTGAGGGCCTCGATCTCGGCGAGCGCGTCGGCCGCCTGCGAGACCGACTCGCGTTGCTGGGCGAGGTTGGCCAGCAGTCCGGCGCCTTCGCCCGCGGCGTCGGCTTCTTTTACGAGCCGGGCCACTCGGTTCTGCATGCAGGTCATCGACCGACGCATCGCGTGCACCTGGTCGGACATCGGTTTCACACACGCGAAGTAGCCAATCGCCATGGCGATCAACAGGATGGCGATCACCCCGTTGTTAGAAACGCCCTGCTCGGCGTGGGGGACGTTCGCACGAACGTCGTGGGGGGCTTGCACGGTCAGATCTCCTATCTGCTCTGCGGACGGGCGCCGCCGGTCGGCGACTCAACTCCATTTGCCTAGATAACGCTATCGACAGACTCTGGCTGGGCCCCCAGGATTCGCTAGCACGCACGCGCCGCCGCACCAACCGGACGAACCGGCGTGTCCGGATGTAGGGGCGGCGACGTCCCGCCACCCATGGGTGGGTGACCGCCCGCCACACCCGCCGAGCGAAAACCGATATTGACCCGCTTTCCGCGTTCGGGGCATCATTGGCTACCCGAAAAGATTCCCCGCATCGGGCGGACACTCATTACCCACGTGCGTACGGAGACGCCAACATGAAACGCGACCTCGACCTGGCCCGCCAACTGCTGTTCGATATTGAGGCCAACGGGGCCAACTGCGCCCTGAGCACTCTCCGCGCCGGAGCCACCGAGCTGGCCGACGAGTGCGTCCGCTACCACCTGCGGCTGCTGATCGACGCCCAGTTTGTCAAAGAGATCGAGCGCACCAACAGTGGCGTGCCGTGCGTCCGCCTGACCAACTCGGGGCACGAGCTGCTTGAGCTCGCCCGCTCCGACGCCCGCTGGCACGACGCCTGCCGCTGCGTCGCGGAAACCTCCGGCGGCGAGTCGCTGACCGTCATCCGGGCCCTGCTGGTGAAGTGGGCGATCGAATCGGCGTCGCAGGCCGACCGTCCGGCGTACCGCCGCTACCGCCCGGTCTACCACCGCATCGAGCGTCCCCGCCGCTTTGGCTACCTGGCCGACCGCGAGCTGGCCGACGAGCCCCGCGCCCAGGTCGTCCGCGCCCGCCCCGAGCACCGCGTGCGGCGCGACTACGCCGACTACCGCAACGAGTACCGCGGTGGTTTCCGTGAGCGGTTTGACTGGCGTGACGCCTACGACTACGACGTCTACGGCCCGCGCGGGGTCGAGCCGGCCGACTACGAACGAACCCTGGACGAGACCGCCGTGGGCGTCTCGCTGCCGGTCTACATGGTTTGACCTGTAGAGGACGAACGTTAGCGATTGTGGGAACCCAGCAGCGCCCCGGTGGCAATCCGGCCACCGGGGCGATTGTGTTGACGATCCCCCAGACAACCAGCAGAGCAGGAACCCAATGCCACGACTGAATGCAACCGTGATGATGTTGGCCGCGTGGGGCGGGCTGATGGCGGCGGCGGTCGCCGAAGACTGGCCGGCGCCGGTAAGGGAAACGAATCCGCAGCTGCGGCCGTCCGACGAGCAGTTCCTGCTGCAGATGCGCAAGTCGATGTCCTCGGAGGCTCCCAAGTGGCTCTCCGAATCGCCCGAGCAGCAGGAGCAGTGGTTCCGCGAGGGGCTGAAGCACGCGGCCCACAGCTCGCCGGCGCAGCCGTCTTCGGCCAGCCCCAACTGGCCGAACTCCCATCCTTCTGGTCTCCATTCAGCCGGCTACAGCGATTGGGGCTCTGCCCCGGCGCCCGCGGCCGGCCCCTATTCCCCGTCCCCCGCACCAGCTAGTTGGGCCCCCGCCCCTAGCGAGGCGGCCCCAGAGCCTTGGCGGCGGCTGCTGGGCGCGTCTGAGCAGCTCGGGCACATCGCCCACGACCTGGATCAGCAGGGGTTGTGGAGCGAATCGGACGTGGTCCGTACCGCCGCGGCCGAGCTCCGCGTGCGGGCTCGTCGGCTGGCAGCCGGCGACCCGGACAGCGATCCCGACCACGCTCCGGAGACGGAATAATCGCGCCAGCCGGCGCCCTCTCATTCTCCCGGCGACCTTCCCGCCGCCCGCTTCGTTGACGCCTGGCCCATCTGCCATTACTCTAGGCAGGATAGGGGGTTAGGTCGCGCGCCCGGCGTGACGCTCTTCCTTCGCCGGGAATCGGTTGCGGTGCGAACCGCGAAACCGTCCTCCAGGCCGCGACTCTTCGGCGGAACAGGCATCTACGCGGTGCGCCTTGGCGCGCCGCCTCAACCAGCATTGCTGCAATCGAGTTACACGTATGAACGTCGGTGACTTCCTAATTGAGAAGGGCCTGATCAGCCAGGAGCAGCTCTCCGAAGCCAAGGGGATCGCCAAGAACAAGGGCGAAAAGGTCCAGGACGTGCTGGTCGAGCTCGGCTACGTCTCGGCCGAGCAGGTCATGCAGGCCTTGGCCGACATGAACCACTACGAGTTCTTCGACCTCCGCGACGTGCCGATCCCGCCGTCGGTGGTGGAGCTCGTGCCCGAGTCGGTCGCCCGGGAGAACTACATCATCCCGCTGGCCGAAGAGGATGACGCGCTGAAGGTCTTGATCAGCGACCCCAACGACATTGAGACCATCGACAAGCTGCAGTTCATCCTCAACCGGAAGATCAACATCGCTCTCGCCACGAAAGAGAGCATCATTGAGGCGATCAACCGCAACTACGGCCAGGGGATGGACGAGTCCGCCGACTCGATGCTGCAGGAATTCACCGACACCGCCATCGACTTCACGGAGACTGAAACCGAGTCCGACGACGACGACGAGGACGTCGACGAGGCGAGCGCGCCGATCGTCCGCTTGGTGCAGCTGATGATCGCCGAGGCGGTCCAGTTGCGGGCGTCCGACATCCATGTCGAGCCGTTCGAGGACCGGGTGCGGATCCGCTACCGGATCGACGGGGTGCTGGTCGAGCGTGACAGCCCGCCTCGGCGGCTGCTGGGCGCCCTGCTGTCCCGCATCAAGATCCTGGCCAAGATGGACATCGCCGAGCGGCGCCGCACCCAGGACGGCCGCATCAAGATCACCGCTGGTGGCAAGGAGCTCGACCTCCGCGTCAGCATGCTGCCGACCAACCACGGCCAGTCGTGCGTCATGCGGCTGCTCGACAAGGACAACATCAAGATCGGCGTGCGGCAGCTGGGCCTCTCCGAGAAGGACTTTGCGACATTCCGCAATTTGATCCGCCGGCCCAACGGCATCCTGCTGGTGACCGGCCCGACCGGGTCCGGCAAGACCACGACCCTGTACGCGTCGCTCAACGAGCTCAACCGGCCCGACCGCAAGATCATCACCGCCGAGGACCCGGTCGAGTACTACCTGCCTGGGGTCAACCAGGTCGAGGTGAAGCACAACATCGGACTCGACTTCGCGTTGATCATCCGGGCGATGCTCCGTCAGGCTCCGAACGTCATCCTGGTGGGTGAGATGCGGGATTACGAGACTGCATCGATGGGTATCCAGGCCTCTTTAACTGGACACTTGGTATTCAGTACGCTGCACACCAACGATGCGCCCGGCGCCGTGACACGAATGGTCGACATGGGTGTCCCCGCCTACCTAGTGGCCGGTAGCGTCATTGGAATTATGGCCCAGCGTTTGGTGCGTGTTGTGTGTTCAAAATGTAAACAACCGTACACCCCTACGGAAAACGAATTGGCGGCCGCCGGCATCACCCCTGAGATGGCCGCGGACGCCACCTTCATGAAGGGCCGTGGCTGCAACCACTGCGGCGGCGGCGGCTACCGGGGACGTCTAGGCGTCTACGAATTGATGGTGATGACCGGGCCGATCCGCGAGCTGGCGTTCAAGGGCGCCTCGACGCAGGAGATCAAGCGGACCGCGATAAAGAATGGCATGACAACGCTTTACGACGACGCGATTCAGAAGGTCCTGGCTGGCATCACGACCATCGAAGAGGTTTTCCGCGTCGCCAAGAAGGACTGACGCGGATGGCCGCGGTCGGCGAGGTTCGGCGGGGATGTGCCGCGTGGCGAATGGGCGCCGATAGGCGTCCGCCGCCAGCGAAAGCGGCGCCTGGGGCGACGCTTGGCGGGTGGTCGGGGGCGTTAGCCGCGCAGCGCAAGGCACGGAAATCGGCCAGCACGGCCTGGGGGCGGACACCCGACCGTGGGGCGCCAAAACGTTGAGTTTACGAGATTGCTAGCGAATAATAGCAGTGCCGACCAACGGCCTGTGTTGCTGGCTGCTCGCAAGAGAAGGGTGTCATACCTCCAGAGTGATCTGGGGGCCTCCAGAGTGATCTGGGGGCCTCCGGAGCGATCCGGCGGGGTGACTCCGCAAGCGAAGGCTCAGGTTAACTTTACGGCGGCATTGTCGGACGGGCAGTCTTTTCAGGGGCCGCTGCCCCCACCGACACCGGAACAGAACAGACTACCGGGCGACCGTCTTACCGTGGCTGTATGCCAGCGGGCCTCTGTGGGGCCGCGCGGCGACGCCGCTCAGGGCTGCTACGGAAAGTCAGGGACTATGGGCACGATCCTCATCGATAAGCTGCTCTCTGCTGTCGTCAAGCAGGGGGCGAGCGACCTGCACATCACGGTGGGCCAACCACCGGTGCTGCGTATTAGTGGTCGCATGCAGAAGCTCAAGACCAAGGTCTTGGAGCCGAGCGACACCATGGCACTGATGAAGAGCATCACGCCGGACCGCTGCCAGCAGGAGTTCCAGGAGACCGGCAGCACCGACTTCGGCTTCGCGTTCGGCGACGAGGCGCGGTTCCGCGTCTCGGTTTTCCGCCAGCGTGGCATGTGCGCGATGGTGCTGCGGCAGATCCCGGTCGACCTGTGGACAATGGACCAGCTGGGCGTGCCGGAGATCTTCAAGAAGCTCGTGCTGCGTCCGCGTGGCTTGATCCTTGTGACCGGCCCGACCGGTTCGGGTAAGTCGACCTCGCTGGCGGCGATGGTCGACTACATCAACGACACGGTCGACCACCACATCATCACGATCGAAGACCCGATCGAGTTCCAGCACAACCACAAGAAGTCGACGATCAACCAGCGCGAGGTCGGCACGGACGTGACGTCGTTCGCCGAGGCGATCCGCCGCGCCCTGCGTCAGGACCCGGACGTGATCCTGGTCGGCGAGATGCGTGACCTCGAGACGATTGAAGCCGCCATCACGGCGGCGGAAACCGGCCACATCGTGTTCGGCACGCTGCACACCTCCAGCGCGGCGGGCACCATCAACCGCATCATCGACATCTTCCCGACCAACCAGCAGGAGCAGATCCGCACCCAGCTGGCGTCTTCGATCATCGGCATCATGTGTCAGCAGCTGCTCAAGAAGGAGGGCGGCGGCCGCGTCGCGGCCCACGAGGTGCTGGTCGTGACGCCGGGCATCGGCAACCTGATCCGCGAGAACAAGATCTTCCGCATCACGTCCAGCATCCAGACCGGCGCCAAGCACGGCATGAAGCTGCTGGACGACCACATCTTCAAGCTCTGGGCGGACGGCGTGGTCTCGCAGGAGAACGCCATCGCCAAGTGCAACTCGCCGGACGAACTGCTCAAGCGGATGGCCTCCGCCGAGCGGGGCATGTTCGACGACCCCGACGCCGAGCCCGAACAAGACTAGTCGCACCCCGGGCTGGGCCGCGGCCTATCCCGCAGAGATTCCACCCGAGAGCAGAACAGAGCGAGTCAACCTACTATGGCAATGCGACGCCTTGGCCAGATCCTGGTCGACATGGGATTCATCACCGACGAGCAGCTCGAGCTGGTGGTCGATGAGCAGAAGCAGCACCCCGGGCAGCCGATCGGCCGGGTCGCGATGGACATGGGCCTGGTCACCGAGGACCAGCTGGTCCAGGCGCTGGCCGAGCAGATGTCGCTGCAGACGGTCTCGGCGCACGAGGTGACTATCGAGAAGGACGTCCTCGCCATGGTCACCGAGCCGATGGCGCAGATGTACCGCATCATCCCCATTAACTTCGAGAACGACACCCTGACGGTCGCGATGTGCGACCCGCAGAACCTCAGCGTGCAGGACGAGCTCCGCACGTTCCTCGGCTGCCAGATCCGCGTGCTGGTCGCCAGCGAGCCGTCGATCAACGCGGCGCTCGAACGCTACTACGGCGAGAACACCGAGAGCGTCGAGAGCCTGGTCGAGAGCCTCGAGGACGACATCGAGCTGGCCGCCGCCGCCCGCGCGCTCGAGGCCGAGGGCCCGATCGACCTGACCAGCGTCGAGGCGCTGGCCGACAGCGCGCCGGTCCGCAAGCTGCTCAACATGGTGCTGCTGCTGGCGATCAAAGACCACGCGTCCGACCTCCACTTCGAGCCGTTCGAGGACGAGTTCCGCATCCGCATCAAGGCCGACGGCGTGCTGTACGAGATGGTGCCGCCGCCCCGCCACCTTGCGTTCGCCATCACCACCCGCATCAAGGTGATGGCCAACCTCGACATCGCCGAGCGCCGCCTGCCGCAGGACGGCCGCATCGAGCTGACGGTCGGCGGCCACCCGGTCGACTTGCGTGTTAGCGTGCTGCCGACCATGTTCGGCGAGAGCGTGGTCATGCGGGTGCTCGACCGCTCGGTGGTGTCGCTCGACCTGGCCAAGGTCGGCCTCGACGACGACACCATGGCGCAGTTCCGCGAGGTCATCCGCAAGCCCAACGGCATCTGCCTGGTGACCGGACCGACCGGCTCCGGCAAGACCACCACGCTCTACTCGGCGCTCAGCGAGCTCAACACCGTAGAGGACAAGCTGATCACCACCGAGGACCCGGTCGAGTACGACATCGACGGCATCGTCCAGGTGCCGATCGACTCGTCGATCGGCAACACGTTCGCCTCGTGCCTGCGGGCGATCCTCCGCCAGGACCCGGACAAGATCCTGGTCGGCGAGATCCGCGACCTCGAGACCGCCGAGATCGCGATCCAGGCGTCGCTGACCGGGCACCTGGTGTTCAGCACCCTGCACACCAACGACGCCCCCAGCACGATCACGCGTCTGAAAGACATGGGCGTGCCGACCTTCATGATCACCGCTACGGTCGAGGCGATCCTCGCCCAGCGGCTGGTCCGCCGCGTCTGCAAGCAGTGCCGCGAGGTCTACCAGCCCTCGCAAGAGCTGCTCGACGATCTCGAGCTCACCGCCGCGGACATCGCCGACAAGAAGTTCTACCGCGGCGCCGGCTGCGAGCTGTGCAACAACACCGGCTACAAGGGCCGCGCCGGGCTCTTCGAGCTGATGATCATGACCCCCGAGCTGGGCGACCTGATCATGGGCAATGCCCAGACCGAAGAGCTCCGCAACCTGGCGGAGAAGCAGGGCATGGTGACGCTCCGCCAGGCCGGCCTGTCCGCCGCGTTCCAGGGGGTCACCACCTGCGAAGAGGTTGTCCGCGAGACCGTGCTCGAGGCTTAGACAACTGATTCCCCTCCCCCGCGTGGGGAGGGGCTAGGGGAGGGGGGCGCCCCGTGTACTCGGGTTCCTCACCCCTCCCCGACCCTCCCCATCAAGGGGAGGGAGTAACGAGCGGCGCCCCACCAGGCGACGCCAACCGACACCGACACCGACACTAAACCACAGCTGCCGCCATGCCTACCTTCCAGTTCGAAGCGATGGACGCCACCGGCGCCGAGATCAAGGACGTGATCGACGCGCCGACCGAGGAAGAAGCGCAGGCGACCATCCGGCAGATGGGCTACTTCGTGACCAAGATCTCGGTCAAGAAGAGCCGCAAGAAGACCGAGTCCGCCGGGCCCGCCAAGAAAAAGCGCGGCTTTGTGTTTGGCGGCGTGAAGAGCAAGGACCTGACCGCCTTCACGCGGCAGCTCTCCATCCTGCAGGACGCGGGTCTGCCGATCCTCCGCAGCCTCCGCATCCTGGCGAACCAGTCGAAGCCGGGCCGCCTGAAGTACTCGCTCGAGGACACCTGCGAAGAGATCGAGGCCGGCGCCACCCTCTCCGAGGCGATGGCCAAGAGCCCCAAGTGCTTCGACCGCCTGTACGTCAACATGATCAAGGCCGGCGAGGCGGGCGGCGCCCTCGAGCTCATCCTCCAGCGCCTGGCCGACTTCAAGGAACGCGCCGAATCGCTCAAGCGGAAGATCAAGGGCGCGATGATCTACCCGGTGATCGTCGTCACGGTCGCCGTGCTGATCCTCACCGGCATCATGATCTGGATCGTGCCGGCGTTTAAGACAATCTTCACCGACTTCGGCCTCGACCTGCCGGCGGCCACCGTCATGCTGATCGCCATCGCCGACTGGGTCAAAGAGTACTGGTACCTGATCCCCACCATCCCGACCAGCATCTGGCTCGGCGTGAAGCTGATCCGCAAATTCAAGCAGGGCCGCATCGGCTGGGACCAGTTCGCCAACAAGGTGCCGATCTTTGGCCAGCTGGTCGAGAAGAACACGCTCGCCCGCACCACCCGGACGCTCGGCACCCTGGTGGCCTCGGGCGTGCCGATCCTCGAGGCGCTCAACATCACCCGCGACACGGCCGGCAACGCGGCGTTCGAGCGGATGTTCCAGAAGATCTCCGACGCGATCCGCGAGGGCGAGTCGATCGCCAAGCCGATGAAGGAGAACGCCACGATGGGGCTGCACCCGGTCACGGCGTTCTTCTGGGCGGCATTTGTCGGCGGCCCGATCGGGCTGCTGATCTACATGCTCAAGCTCCGCCAGCCAATCGTCAACGACCTGGTCGTCAACATGGTGGACGTCGGCGAAGAGACCGGCGAGCTCGACACCATGCTCTACAAAGTAGCCGACGTCTACGACGAAGAGGTCGCGGTGCTCACCGACAGCCTCACCAAGCTGATGGAGCCCCTGCTGATTATCTTCCTCGGCGGCGCGGTCGGCTTCATCGTGGTCGCGCTCTTTATCCCGTTGGTCAGCCTGATCCAAAACCTGTCGGGTTAACGGTCGGACCGGGGCCCCCGACAGCGGGGACCCCAGGCGCCCGGGCCCTCAGCCACTAGTCGTTAGGAAAACGCAATGAGTACCACGCAACCCGCAATCAGCCGACAGCGATCCGCCTTCACCCTGGTCGAGCTGCTGGTGGTGATCACCATCATCGGCATCCTGGTGGCGCTCTTGCTGCCGGCCATCGGCGCCGCCCGCCGCGCCGCGTTGCGGACCCGCATCGCCGGCGACGTGAACGGCGTCGCCGAGGCGATCGAGATCTTCAAGAACGACGTGTCGGGCGGGGCGTATCCTCCAGACGCGTACGCGGGGTCGACCAATGTCGTTCGAGACGCGGTGCTCAATGACTTCAAGCGGTTCTTCAACAAGTGCTTCCCGCGGCACCGTGAGTCGGACGATCTCTTGAAAGCGCTGGTCGGATATGCCGGGGCGAACGACGGCACGGCGAGTAGTCCCAACCTGGGCGGCGGGCTCTCTCCTGCAGAAGCGTGCGTCTTCTGGCGGCAGAAGTTCAGTTCAGACGAACGGTACCCAATTTCGGGTGAGGGTGGCCCGGCCTACGCCGCCAATGGCATCGAGGACCTGGCGGTACGCAACTGGATCAGCCGCCCCGACGACGGCCGGCTCGGTCCTAAGGACGAGTCCGGCAAGTTCGCCGGCCGTATCCTCAAATTCCAGTCTCCGGTCGACAGCAGCGTCGAACTCTGGATCAACCTCTGGCAGCACTTCCCGTCGGGCTCCGAGGAACCACTGGTGTACTTCGACGCCTCGCGTGGCGTCCGTGATGTGAAGCATGAGAAGCTAAAGGAACAGCTTGCCAAGGGCGACACCGCCGCGAATGCCGGCTACGTCTTCTCGATTAAGGCCCTCAAGACGGGCGCCAACTCGGGCAACAACGCTGACATCAAGCTCGCCAACGAGGGCAAGTTCCAGGTGTACCACGCCGGCGTCGACGGCGCGTGGGGCGACTTCGCCGGGGCCTTTGAGATGGCGCCCTCGCCCGACCCGTCGGCGCCCTACCGCGGCACGATGCTGCTCTACCCCAACGGCCCGTTCAACGGCGAGATCGCCGACACCATCGTCAACTTCGCCGACAACGTCACGCTGGAGAACTCGCAGCCGTGATCGCCGATTGCAGATTTTGGATTTCGGTTCTCGGATTAGGGCCACGCACTCGCGGTGCGCGCCGCCGGGTCCGGAATCCCCAATCCCCAATCCGAAATCGCCACGCCTTCACGCTGGTCGAGCTGCTCGTGACGATCACCATCATCGGGATCCTGGCGAGCATGCTGCTGGGCGCGTCGTCGCTGGCGATGAACACGGCCCGCGTGTCGCGGACCGAGTCGCTCGTCACCCGGCTGCACACGCTGGTGTCGCAGCACTACGACTCGTTCCGCCACCGGCGGGTGGAGGTGCGAGAGCTGTCGGGCGGCGCCAAGCGGCAGGTCGGCTACCGACTGGAGGCGACCTACGAGCAGCTGCGTTTGGAACTGCCCGACCGCTGGACCGACATCACGCTGGCCGAAATTAAAGATCCTCCCATTGTCGTCAATTCGCCGGCCGGAACGCCGCTCATTCGTCTTGAGGAACGCCCGCCGATGTCGCGGATGTACCTGCGGCGCTACAACCGGTTGGCGGCGGCGGGCGTGTCGCGGGAGGACCTGGTGAAGAACCAGGGCGCCGAGTGCCTGTACATGATTGTGATGCTCGCCTGCGGCGACGGCGAGTCGGCCGGGCTGTTCAAGGAGTCGGACATCGGCGACACCGACGGCGACGGCGCGCCCGAGTTCATCGACTCGTGGGGCAACCCGATCGAGTTCCTCCGCTGGGCGCCCGGCTTCGACTCCGACGTGCAGCTCAACGCCGCGAAGCTGCAGCAGATCGCGTCCAAGCCGGCTGAGTACATGCAGGTCAACTTCCCGAACGCCAGTCAAAACGCCTCGCCCGAGAATGCGGTGCGGCTCGCGATCTCCGCCGACCACGACCCGTTCGACGTGTTCCGCGTCAGCACCTACGCGGACGGCGACCCGCCGCGAGGCTACCGGCTTGTGCCGCTGATCTACTCGGCCGGTCCCAACCAGGAGTACGGCATCGCCTCGCCGAACCCCGACGACAAGATCGGCGTCAAGGACGATCTGACCTACCAGCCGACCGCCAACCCGCTCGACCCGTACGCGCCGGTCGACCACGACAGCAGCAGCTCGACCGACGCGGTGTACCTGGGCCAGGCCCTCGACCGCGCCGCGGCCACCGACAACATCCACAACCACCTCATCACCGGACGGTAAGCATGATTGCGGATTGCGGATTGCAGATTGCAGATTTGAAGGCGGGCCAAGGGTGCGCGCGCTCCAATCCGCAATCTGCAATCCGCAATCCGCAATGGGGCATGACGCTGGTCGAGCTGCTGGTGGTGATCACGATCCTCGGCATCCTGCTCGGCGCGGCGATCCCGGTGCTCTCGCCGGCCGACGACTCGCGGCGCCTCCGCGAGGCGGCCCGGGCGGTCAACACGTTCATCGCCGGCGCGAAGAGCCGCGCCAAGGAGACCGGCCGCCCGTTCGGCGTGGCCTTCAAGAAGCTCTCGCAGGACACCGGCCGGTCGGGCCCCCGCGACTCGAGTGATTCGAACTACCTGAAAGACCTAGACAACGTCGCCAATGACAACGGCGTCTGCCTCGAGCTGTACTACGTCGAGGAGCCGCCGCCCTACGCGGGCTTCGACAGCAACGCCCGGGTGATGCTGGGGACCGATGCGGTAGGCGGCGGCGTTTTCAACGCCGGGCAGATCATGGTGCGTTACGTGCGCGTTGGCAACGATGTTGCCCAGAACAACGATGGACTTCCGCCTGGGTACGACTCCGACGAGATCCCGACCGGATTGTTTCGGCCGGGTGACCAGATGGTGGTAGGCGACATGCGTTTGTCGTTGTCAGACACCGCCAGTGGCGGCAGCGAATTGACCAACGGGTTTTACACCACAGGGATGGGGAATCCGGCGAACTCGATGTTCGCAACGCCGCTGGATGGGAGCCTAACCTCGGTCGCTTACGTGTACGACTCCAACGGCCGAAGGCTCAACGATACGCCGCAGTCGGCATGGTTCGACGGCCGCTTCTGGACCGAGCCGCTCCGCTACAAGATCCTCCGCCAGCCGACCAAGGCCTCGGGCGAGCCGCTGCTGATGAACGAGAAGACCGCCATCGATCTCGAGGCCTCTGGCTTCGGCAACGGCGTGCGGCTGCACGATCCCTACCAGACCGATTCGAGCGGAGACCCCTATCCTCGCAGCAACCCGAATGAAGTCATTGTGATGTTCACGCCCGAGGGCGCCATGAACGAGGCCTACCTCAACACCGGCCCCGGCACGGCCGGCGTCCAGCGTTCGCTGATCAGCAGCAACCTGTTCGTGCTGGTCGGCCTGCGGGAGAACCTCCCCGCGCCGGAGACCGACTTCTACAACTTCAGCGGGACCGACCGCGACAAGCAGGACGAGAAGGCGAAGCTCAACTGGCTCAACGGCGACTCCCGCTGGGTGGTGGTCGGCGCCCAGACCGGCGCGGTGGCGACGGTCGAGAACGCGTTCGTCAATCCACAGACGTACGCCGGATCGGCACTCCCGCCAGCAGGCAATATGCTCGACGGGAGCCGCAGTCAGGCGCTGCAGGGCCGCCGCGACGCCGAGGTCACCGCCGCCCGCGAGTTCGCGCGGCAGGCGGTCTCGCAGGGTGGCAGGTAGCGGCGGGGCGCCGGGTAGCGGCAGTCACGGCGGAACAAATCAGCGGCAGGGGCACAGGCAGACACGAGACGGCATGAACGATTCGATCCTCCAAAGCGGAAAGCGGAATGGCGAAAGGCGGCGCCGTGCGCGCGTTGCTGCCGTCCGCTTTCCCCTTTCCGCACTCCCCTTTCGCCGGGCGATTACGCTGATCGAGGTGCTGATCTCGATGGGCGTGCTGACGCTCGGCATCCTCGGCGTGGCGGCCCTGTTCCCGGTCGGCGGCCACTACGCCCGCAAGGCCAATACCTACGACCGCGCCGACGCGGCGGCCGCCGCCGCGCTGAACGACGCCGTCACCCGCGGGCTGGTGGACCCGGAGAACTGGGTGAGTTATGAGCTGCGCGAGGCGGCGCCAGGCGCCATCTGGGGCGGCGCCTACCGCCAAAACGATCGCGCTGCCTATGCTTCATTCACGCGTCCGTTCGCCCGTGACCTGCGTGGCCGTTTGCAATCGCCGGCCTACCACGCCACGAGTACCCAGAAGTACGTCCGGGAGTGGGCACTGAATCATCAGGCGGGATCGATTTACTTTGTCGACCCGGTGGGCGTGGCGTCGGGCGTTAATAACCTCAACCAGAGTCAGAGTGCCGAAGCGTTGCGAACAGTGCCCGCTTCGGTCCTCTCGATGGCGCCCATCACACGGCAGTCGTACGCGTGGTGGCAACCGTGGAGGATTACCGCGGCGATCAATCGTGTAAGCATCGCACGCCCGAACTCGCCTTCGTCGTATCCTAACCCCATCTCGCTTGCGATGGCGGACCGTTTGACGGCGATTCCCGACGACTTGGTCGTCGACCTGGGCGATCAGGCCGACCGGCCCTCGCAGCAGAGGGTGTTGACCGTGGACTACGACGGCCCATCGGGCTCGGCGCCGCCCGTGCCGGGGCCGCGTCAGGCCCAAAAACACTTCACCTACATGCTGACGGTCGTGCCCCGCACGCTGGAGGGACGCAATGCCCTCGCGTTCGGCGGTCGCAACGAGTCGTACGATGTCTCCGCGGTTGTGTTCGACCGCCGCCCGCTTAATCGCTTCAACGCAACGGATGGCTTTGGGGGCTCGGAAACGCTTGCTAGGTCCGAGCGGTTCTGCATCGGCACCGTGGTAAGCAGCGGCGCCAACGGCGGCGAGATACGGTTGTCCTACAACAAGAATGACGCACCCGACGTGTATTTCAATAAGGGCATCGAGACTCAACTCCCGTGGAAAGACCTAGAGCCGGGCGGCTACGCCATGGTGTACGGCCCCTCCCCGAACTCGACGCCCGATCGTCCGCAGCTGTTCGCCCAATGGTACCGCGTCGTCGCGATCGACGACCAAGTAACTCCGTCGACCAGCAATGTGTTCGTGGGGCCGAGTGTTGCGCTCCGCGGGCCGGACTGGCCGTGGGGGGAGACCTCGCGGGCAGAGCCGGGGCAGAACAACGTCGGCGACTACGGCGATCCGCCGTCAGGCGTCCAAGACGACCTCCGCGTGCTGATCTTCGACGGGGTCGTGGCGGTCCACACCCGCACGATGCGACTCGACGCGGGCACGGCGTGGGAACAGTAGTCGCGGGCAAGCGACCGACCCCCACGCATTCGCACATCCAGACTCACGAGCGGGCCAGACGTCGCCTCCGACGCCAAATGCTCCTGAGGAGAGAAGAGCTATGACCAACGCCGAACGAATCCGTCGCTACTCGCAGAAACGGCGCCGCCGGGCCGCGCTCGTGGCCCGCCGCCGGCGGGGCGTGCTGCTCTTGATCGTGCTGAGCATCCTGGTGATGTTCATGCTGGTCGGGACCGCGTTTGTGCTGACCGGCAGCAACTCGCTGTCGTCCGCCAAGGCCGACGAGAAGGCCCATGTCGCCGCGCCGCAGCAGGCCGACCTGCTGGACCGCGCGCTGCGCCAGGTGCTCCGCGACACCCACGACCGCAACTCGGCCGTCCGCTACCACAGCCTGCTCCGCGATGCCTACGGGACCGACGGGTTTGTCGGCGTGGTGCTGAACGAGGAAGGCCTTCGCGCGCCGCAGCCTGCCAGAGACTACGTGTCCGCCGCGGCGGTCGCCAATCCGACCCAGGGGCAGCTGATCGACATCTTTGTGCGGGACCTCGACTGGGCGACTACCCCGTCGACCGAGCTGACGAACGACTATGTCGTCGCCCTCGAGACCGACGAGAACGGCCTGCCAGTCGACTACACGCTGTCGCGCACCAACGGCTATTTCAACGGCTGCCTGCTGACCCTTCTCGACGGACCCGCCAAAGGCCAGTCGGTGCGGGTCATCGACTACGAGTACCTCGGAGAGCAAGGCAACTCGCCCTCGCACCCCGACGCCGATGGGATGACCTTCCGCCTCCGCGTGATGGCGATCCCCCGCGCCGACGGCCAACCTCTGCGTCTCGATCTGGACCATATCTCCAATCCAAATGTCAGCCAGAACGACCTCGCCGGCCACAGCTTCATGGTCAACGGCCGCCCGTTCAACGGGTCGGGCGTGGGGCTGAACCTGCTGAGCGACCCGAGCGGCGCGCGGCTCACCGCGGCGGAGCTAATGGGGACTTTTGGGCTGGCGCCGGTGGCGCTGTCGCCGCACGCGCGGTACTTCACCTCGATTGTCAGTGCGGGCCGAGGGCTGGGCAACAACCTCGTTGGTTACACGGACGCCGGCGCTACGTACCCGCTGGGGGTGGGAGGTTCGGCCGCCGCCGCCGACTCGCTCTACAAGTTCTTCGTCGGCCCCGGCGGCTCGGACGAGTCGTACGACGCGCCCGACTTCCAGAACATGTTCCTCGCCAGCAACCCGCTGCGGCCCCGCCCGCGCGGCCGCGTGGTCGACCCCAGCACCGGCGACTTCCGCGAGGTCGCCGACTACTACGCGGGCAACAACGCCCCGGCCCCCGCGCGGCTCGAACTCGACGGCCTGCCGATCCCCTCGTTCCACCGCCCGGCGCTGGTCAACTACTGGCTGCACCAACTGATGGGGGTTCCGTGGCTGTCGAGCTTAGATGTCGATGTGCGTGCGAAGGCGATCCTCAAACCCTACAACGATGATGGAACCGTCAACGGAAATATCGACGCCGTAATCGCCTCGCAGATTGTCGCGTTCAAACGCAAGTACATGCTGCGGCCGCTGATTGAGGACCACCCGAACTTCACGGGCGGCAACCCGTTTGCTTCGTTGACCGACGCCGACTTGGCTAAGATCCAGGGCTTCGTCAACGGCGCCAATATCACGTTCCCGTCGTTCGAGGTCGCCGGCCCGTGGGACGTCGACAACGACGGCGACGGCGTCGCGGACAGTATCTGGGTCGACCTCGGCATGCCGGTCCAGAAGACCGAGGACGGCCGGCTGTACAAGCCGCTGTTCGCGATCATGGTCCAAGACCTCGACGGGCGGCTGAACCTCAACGCCCACGGTTCGCTTGCGCATTTGGCGAGCATTGACGACATGGCGCCCGGTGTCCCCGTCGAGGCCCGCAAGCACGACGTCTCTACCGGCGGTGGGGTCTCCGCGGTGAACCTGGCCGGTGGCCTCGACGGCGCAAGCAACCTCGCCTCGTCCGACTTGCTGCCGCACGGCAGCGGCTGGGGTCCGGCGGACATCTCGCTGCGGTCGGTGATGTCGCCCACCCTTGCGTACCAGGGCCCTGGATTTATCGGCGACACAACGGTCGACGACTACGCGCGTGTGTTGAAGGGCCGGCCCGCGCTCCCGCCGGCGCAGCACGCCGCTGCCTATCAGGTAGGCGAGACCTGGGGCCGCTACGGCGCCGGGGTCACCAGCGTCCGGCCCGAGGCCGGCGTGCCGTTCTACGTCGACCCCAACAACTTCGCCAGCACGACTGTCAACCCGAACACGATCGACGTGCTCGCGAAGCTCGAGAAACAGGGCTACCCGCTCTATTCGCCGGCGGTGGGCGCACTGGTTCCGGCGAGCAACACCAGCCTAGTTGCGTTGGGGGCCCGCAGCCCGTCTGGTTTCTCGACCGCGCCGGACCTCAAGGGGGCGTTTGCCGTTGGCCTCGACTACACCGGCCAGCCGGTGCACGAGGCGCAGCACGAGGCCTCGTCGCTCTACCGCGCACGGTTCAAGCCGATGCTGTTGACCATCGACTCGCCGTACGAGCTCGACCTGATGAACCACACCCGGCAGGACAGCGTCGCCGACCTGCTGACCGTCACAGCCGGCTACGGCACGGCCGCCACCATCGACGACGACGCGCCCTTTGCGCCGGGCGAGCTAGAGCGGATCCTCCGCTCGCTCGACGTCGACGCCGACCGGCTGCCGGACCGGCTGTGGAACCTGGTTGACGCGTTCGACCCGGCCAAGCTGGCGGTCCAGACGGTTCGCTACGGCAACGCCGGCAACGCCGGGGCCAACACCAGCGGAGTTACGATCAGCCCCGGTCAGCTGCTGCAGGCGCAGATCGAGGCCGCCACCCGCCGCCGCTCGGTCACGACCGAGAGCTTCGACATGCCGACCACCAACGAGGACTGGACCGCCCGGCTGGTAGCCGGCGCCGACGGCCTGCCGGGCACGGGGGTGTTCCCTCAATCGGACGACTACACCGCGGTGATGCTCGAGCCGGTCCCCCCGCAGGCGCGGCTAGTCGACTACCTCCGCTACCGGATCGTGCTGGAGCTTAAGCGGCAGGACCCCAACACGTTTGCAGCGGCTATGCCGGCATCGGATCCTAGGTTGGTGCAGGCTGTCAACCTGATTCTCGACGGCGGAGCGATGTCGACCGACGAAATCGCGAGCATGAGGACCGGGACAACCCCGCAAGCGAGACAAGACTACCAGCGTCGGGCGTCGTTCGGCGGGCTGCTCGCGCCCGAGGTGATGGCCGGCCTGAAGATGGACATCAACCGCCCGTTCGGCGACGGCGTCGATAACAACAACAACGGCATCGTCGACGAGCCGTTCGAGGCGGGCGACACCTGGACCGCGGACGCCAACGGCAATCGGGAGGAGTACCGCGATCTTGATGGCGACAACGAATTCGATCCGAGCCTAGACAAGTCGCAGAATCGCTCGTTGGCCGCGGTCTACCCGTTCGACTACACCTACGGCAAGGACGCCAACGGCCGGGGGGCCTACCTGTCGTCGACCAACGGTCGGATTCACGACGACGCGCCGCTCGCCCGGCAGCTCTACGCAAGGCACCTGTACTGCCTGGCGATGCTGCTGACCGACGAGAACTACCTGATGCCGTTCGACAAACGCGACGCCCAGGTGCTCGAGTACCTCGACCCCGACGCCGGCCAGAACAACGGCTCGCAGCGCGAGCCAAGCATGGCGTGGAAGATCGCCCAGCAGTTGCAGAACAATCCGCCGCTCGGCTACCCCGGCCCGGGCGACACCGGCGACCCGAAGGTCGACGCCCGCCGCCTTGCGTGGCGGAAGCTGACCTGCCGCCGCATCGCGCAGTGGGCGATCAACTGCGCCGACATGCGCGACCCCGACGCGATCTGCACGGCGTTCGAGTACGACGAGAACCCCTGGGACGGGTGGAACGTTGTCGACCGAGCGAACAACCGCGTCTACTCAATCGACGGCGAGCCCAACACCGACGAGAACCTCGGCCAGTACCGCGACCTCGGCGGGCGGGGCCGCGGCGGCCAGGCCATCCAGGACGACAACGACGCCAGCCCGCTCGACCAGACCCGCGGCATCGTGTGGGGCATGGAGCGGCCCGAGCTGCTGCTGACCGAGACCTTCGCCACGCACGACCGCCGGACCGAGGACCTCGAGGGTTTTGGTGACGAGAACCCCAACGCCCAGCCCGGAACCGAGAACGAGCTGCTGGCGCCGTCCGACCCGAACGTCCAGGCCGACGACGACATGGACCAGCGGCTCCGCCCGCTGGGGACGCTGTTCGTCGAAGTCTACAACCCGAACAGCCTCGACATTGAGTCGCCCGCCGAGCTGTCGCGGGAGTTTATTGTCAACTACCCGAATAGCAATCCGGTGGCGTCGGATCGCAAGGTCGGCATTGCGCTCGACAGGCTAAGCGCGATCACCGATGGCGACGGCAAGTACTCGCCGGTCTGGCGGATGATCGTGGTCGAGGAGGACCCGCGGCTCCGCAACGACCGCGCGACCTGGGACAACGGCGACTACAACAACTACGAGTCGCTGAGCCGGGTGCCGTCACTCCAGCAGCTGGCGACACAGATCGATCAGGGGCGGCTCCGCCCGGTCGCCAGCGACCCCGACTTCCCGACCTTCGACCCGCTGAAGGTCCCCGAGTACCGGGCGGACGTCAACGGTCAGCTCAGCGTCGCGAAGCAGAAGACCGGCGCCTACATCGAGCGGACCGTGTACTTCACCACCGGCGGCGACGACCGGCCGCCCATCCAGCGAGACCCCGAGGACCTGCGGGTGCGGATCCCGATCCGCTACGCGGAGTTCCCGATCCCTAACGCCACCGCCACCCCCGGCCTGCCGAACCTTAAGTTCAACATGAACGAGTGGCTGCTGTGGCCCGAGGGCAACAAGATGGTGAACGGCAAGCTGCGTGTGTACGACTACCACTTCCCGCCGGCCGACATCGACGGCGACGGCAGCCCCGACCCAGACCCGCTCAACACGGCGCCCCGGAACCGCCATCAGCAGTTCGCGCCGATCCTGCCGGGCCGCTACGCGGTGATCGGCACGGCCGGGTACCAGTACTCGGCGCAGTGGAATTCAAACAACAAGAACCCGGAGTTTGGCGGGCGGTTCATCACGCCGTTCGGCCGGTCGTTCGAGTCGGCGCGGCAGGTGCAGGGCGGGTTCGAGAACCAGCCGGTCGGCCGGATGCGGGACGACACCCACCACCGCGACACGCTCAAGTGGACGCGGCGGTTCGACCTGATGCCGAACCCTAACCCCGAGATCCACCAGTTCGCCATCATGCACAACGGCGGGCCTGAGAGCCGATTCATCAGCGAGCCAGAGAACAGCAAGTTCAACCGCAACGTCACCAACCCTCCTTATCAGTTTGATTTGAATCCTGCGACCCAGGCCGAGACCGTTGGCGACCTGGGGACCAAGCCGTCGGCGTTCGGCGTGGTGCCGCCCAACAACACCAAGCGGAAGATCCAGCCGGTGGTTTCGATCCCAATCGAGGGGCTGTCGATCTCGACGCCCTTGGACGGCTACCTGGTGCGGATGCTAGCGATTGACCGCAGCGCGCCGGCCCGCTGGGCGCCCAACGCGGCGTACGGCGAGGGCGCGCTGTTCCAAGACCCCCAGAAAGGGCCGGTTGACCAGCCGTTCGACCTAGAGGAGCACCTCATCAAGAACGTCACGACGCCCAACTTCCGCTCGGTCCACCTGCAGCGGCTGGCCGACCCGATGCTCCCCTGGAACCCGGTCAACACCACCCACGCCCAGCACAACCCCTCGCTCCCGGTGAACCCGTACATCACGGTCGACAGCGAGTCGGTCGACCTGACCGCCTTCAACGGGGTAGACCCACAGGACCCGGCGCCGCTCAACCAGAACGCGCCGGCAGGCCGACCCGAGGGCCTGGTCCACATGACCATGGCGAGCCTGCAACGCGGCGGCTACGAGGCGGCGGTCACCGATCCGACGCAGCTTCCCGCCGCCAACTCACCGGTCGACGTCGCGCCGAATGTCGCCCGCGCGATCTGGGCCCGCGAGCCGGTGCGGGTCTCCAAGGACATCTCCAACGGGACCGGCGTGTCGTCCAGCGCGCTGGGGCCGGGGCAGTTTGCCTACCAGTACTACGATGCCAGCGGCGGGCAGGAGCCGCAACCGAGCCAGGGCTTCATCGGTTTCATGAACCTCGACTCGAAGCTGGTCCCTGGCGAGACCGGCGGACCGAAGCGGGTGCCGATGGTGCTCAACGTGCCGCTCCGCACGACGCTTGGGTTCGCGAACGGGTTCTTTCCATCGATTGACGGCGGGCGGAACATCGCCGAGCCGTACACGCCGTTCTATTCCAGCAACGCCCGTTTTGATCAAGACGGCGACAAAACGCTGGAGCCTGACTCGACCAACTACCACGACATCGATATCAACGGCGATGGAATTCCCGGCGACCTGATTGGCGCCCCGTGGACAGAACGCACGGTGGATAACACTACGCAGGACGACAACACCTACCCGTGGCTGGCCTGGAACAACCGTCCGTACGCCAGCGCGCTCGAGCTGATGCAGGTTCCGGCCTCGACCGCGGGGTCGCTCGGCAAGGAGTTCTCGGTCTTCTCGGCCGGGATGGCGGTGGTGCCGAACCCGTACAACGGCGCTATCGGCGACCTGAGCGACTCGGTTAACAACAACGACGCCCGCCAGCTCTTCCAGAACGGTCAGTTCGGCCATTTGCTGAACCTGTTCAACACGTCGAGCCAACCGGCGGCGGCGTTCAACCAGAACAGCGGCAGCAACATGCTCGAGCTGCTGCCCTCCGGCGCCGCGAACCTGCACCGGCTGACCAGCTACCTGCGGGCGCCGTCGCGGTTTGTGGCGACCCAGACAGCAGTCAACCCCGAGGTATTCAACGTGGTAGCGAGCCGCGGCAGCACGACCGACCCCCGCAACGGGCTGCTTGCGCCATTCAACCGGGTCGACCAGTACCGCGAACCGGGGCGGGTCAACCTGAACACGGTGGCCGGCATCCTCGGGCTGCCTGAGGGCGGGGAACGAGACTCGTGGTCGCCGGTCTACGACGGCCTGATGCACCGCTACCACGACCGCAATTTACCAAGCGGCCGCTACCAGCAGCCGATCGGCCACCGCGGCCCGGCCTGGCGCGATGTCGTGCGGAGCCGCCGCGGTTATCTCGACCCAGGGCTTACCGGCGCGACGACCTCGTTGGTCGACGTGTCGCCGATGGCGCTGAACCCGCTGGTGCCGACCTTCTTTGGCAACCCGTTCCGCGAGCCGGAAGAGGGCCAGCTCGTGCCGCTGGCGAGCATGGTGCACGCCGGCGCCGAGGCGTCGCTGCTCCGCTCGCACCCCTACAGCCCGGCCTCGTCAACGGCCGGCGACGCCGAATGGGGCAACCCGCGCTCGGACGACGCTTCTGTCTCGCAGCAGGCGGACGGAACTCCGATTGTTGCAAAGGACCGCATAGACGACGACCCAGGTGAGGCCGGGATCATCGCTGGAACCGATACGCCCCTCTTCAACCCCGACGGCACGGCTCTGGGCTACAACTCCGACCCGACTATGGACGCGCCGCGGGCGCCGCTCTTCTCGGCCGGCACGACCGAGACCGGCCTGAACAGCGAGCGCAACGCCGCGCTGCGGTACATGCCGCTGACGCGGATGTCGAGCCTGGCGACCACCCGCAGCGGGGCGTTCGCCATCTGGATCACGGTGGGCTTCTTCGAGGTCGAGCCGGCGCCGGATTGGGTCGACAATGATAACGACCAGGTGCACGACACTCGGTTTGTCCATCGGGACCTATACGACCGGATCTACCCCGACGGCTACCAGCTCGGCAAGGAGCTCGGCAGCGACACCGGCGACACCAACCGCCACCGCGGCTTCTGGATCGTCGACCGCACGCTGCCGGTTGCCTTCCGCCCGGGCGACGACGTGAACCTCGAGAAGATGATTCTGCTGCGGCGGGAGATCGAGTAGGGGTCGTCGGTGGCAACCGCGATTCGTGGCCGTTCGTACGCATTGGTACTGAATCCAGGGCTGTGCTGTGCTCTAATGAGAGCGTGGACCGCTGCGCTGGCGCCGGGACCCTAGGGAAGCCCCCGTCCTGGCTGGCTTGCCCGTCGGCACTGGGGCTATCGCCGAGCGTCCCCGGCGCCCGAATGGGGGGCTCGTGGGGGGCCTAGTGGGGGGCCTAGTGGGGGGCGATAGTCGGTGCCCCAACGTGCACTCGGCTCGGACAAAACCCCACCGGCGTCCGCTTGGCGGGTGTTGTAAGTCGTTCATGTGTAGTAGCTTGCGGTTCTTGGGGAGGCCTGGGCGAGTGGGTTTTGTCCCCTCCGATCGAATTCTCGGACTTTATAGTTGGCCCCAACCGGCGGCCTCAACCGGCGGCCTCGATGGGTAAGGAACGCGCCACGATGGCCAAGAAGAGCTCAGACAACCTCCTGCCAATGATCCTGGTCGGCGTGCTGCTGACCGCTGCGGTGCTGCTACGTCCGCGGTGGGGCGGGGCGGTCGATCAAACGGCGCAGCCGCTGCCGCCGCTGGCGACCGCCGCGTGGCTGAACTCCGACGGCGCCCCCAAGCTGGACGGCAAGATCGTCGTGATGGACGCCTGGTTCACGACCTGCCCGCCGTGCCTGCAGTCGCTGCCGAAGCTGGCGCGGCTGCACGAGAAGTACGCCGGCGACTCCCGCGTGCAGTTCATCGGCGTGACCTTCGAGCCGGAGGAGAACCTCCCTCAGATCCAGGCGGTCGTCGACCGGATCGACGGCTTCACCTGGCCGGTGGCGTACGCCGCGCAGCGGCAGCTCGACATGCTCGACATCCACATGTTCCCGACGCTGGTGGTGTTCGACCAGAGCGGCACGTCGGTATGGCGGGGCCACGACTTGGGCGGCCTCGAGGCGCAGATCGACAGCATGCTGTGACCCCCTTTTGACTGGCGGCAATAAAACGCGGCCCGGCGGCGATTGCTTGGCGAAGGCTCCGCTGCGGGGCCCGCCGAACAGGGACAGCAATCCAAGGGCGAGTCATGGCTGCAACGACTAGAAGGCTGCTGATTGCGGGTTTGATGCTGACCGGGCTGTTGGCCTGGCAGACTAGGGCGACTGCCGACCAAGCCGCCACTGACGCGGGGCAGGGTGGCCAGGACCCCTTCGCCGAGGGCGGCGAGGACCCGTTCGCCGGTGAGGGCGAGAACCCGTTTGGAGGAGAGGGGGGAGACCCGTTCGCCGACCCAGGCGCCAAGTCGCGGGGAGCTCGCCCGTCGGAGCGGCCCACCGAGCACTCCCGGGCGGGCCACGAGGGCGGCCCTAGCGATGGCCATGAGGGGCATCCCGAGCAAGCCGAGCAGACTCCCAACAATCCGCCGCTTCAGACCGTGTTCTGGGCCGGCGGCGGGGACCTGGCCAGGGAGCGGATCGATCAGACGCTCAACCGACCGCTGCGTCCGGGCGGCCTGGATTTCAACGACGCGCCGCTCGAAGAAGTGGTCGACTTCCTGCGGACCGAGTACGAGATCGAGATCCAACTCGACGAGACCGCCCTCGACGATCTCGGCATCGGGATCGACGAGCCGATCACGTGCGTGATCCGCAATATCTCGCTGATGTCGGGCATGCGGCTGATGCTGAAGCAGCTCGAGCTGACCTACGTGATCGCCGACGAGGTCATGCTGATCACCACCGAGGAAGAGGCCGAGACGCGACTCACCATTGGCATCTACCCGATGCGCGGCGTCGCGAAGGACAAGCGGGAGCTGATGGAGCTGGCTAAGGTCGTGGTGTCGACCGTCGCCGCGGAGACCTGGAAGCACAACGGCGGTGGAGAAGCGAACCTGCAGTCGCTCGACGCGGGCTTCCTCGTTGTCAGCCAGACCCGAGCGGTGCACGAGGAATTGATCGAGTTCCTGTCGGCGCTGCGGCGGGCCAAGGCGGCGGGATCCGGGATGAATGGTGCGAGAAGGGAACACTAATACGCGCTAATGAAGGACTGCCCGACGCTTGCGCTTATTAGTGTTCTTTCGTGTTGGTTGGCCGGAACCGCTCCGGCTTCCGCCGTAGCTTCCTGGGATGAATGCCATGGCTTGTGCGGCTGTCGGCGGCCCGCGAAGATGGGGCGATGCAGATCGGGGCCACCGAGATCATTGACACCTTTGCCGAAGCGTTCCGCATGCGGTACACGCGGCTGGTCTTGACGGCGCTCGACGAGCACTGGCTCGACGCGGCCGCGCGGGAATTGTGCGGGTACGGGTCGAGCGTGATCGGCTGCGACGCCGAGATCGCCGTCGAGCAGAAGGTCGATGCGGCCGACACGCCCGACGGGCGGCCGGGGCTGCTGGTGATGGCGTTCGGGTTCTCGAGCGAGGCCCTCGGCAAGGCGATGCCGAAGCGGGTCGGGCAGTGCGTGATGACCTGCCCCACCACGGCCGTGTACAACGCCATGCCGGAGTCCGAGGAGCAGATCCCGCTGGGGAGTCAGCTCCGCTACTTCGGTGACGGCTTCCAGAAGAGCAAGGTGCTCGACGGCCGGCGGTACTGGCGGGTGCCGGTGATGGACGGCGAGTTCGTGTGCGAGGAGCAGCTGGGGGTCGCCAAGGGGGTGGCGGGCGGCAACATCATCGTGCAGGGGATCGACCAGGCCGCAGCGCTCGCTTCGGCCCGGCGGGTGAGCAAGGCCCTGGCGCCGCTGGCGGGGGTGATCACGCCGTTCCCGGGCGGCGTGGTCCGCAGCGGCAGCAAGGTCGGCTCGCGGTACAAGGGGCTGGTCGCCTCGACAAACGACGCCTTCTGCCCAACGCTGCGTGGCCGGGTCGAGGGGGGCCGTGTTGAGAGTGAACTGGTCGACGCGGCCCAGGCGGCTTGTGAGATCGTGTTCAACGGTGAAAGCGAGGAGGCGGTCGGCCACGCGACCCGAGTCGCCCTGCAAGCCGCCGCCGGCGACGGGGTTCCGGCGGTCAGCGCTGGCAACTACGGCGGCAAGCTCGGCAAGTTTCACTTCCACCTGAAGGACTATTGCTGAGGCCGCCGGCGCCTTCGTTGACAATCCGCGGCAGGCGCCAGAAGATGGGCGGTTTTCACACGATTCCCGTAGGACCCATCCGCCATGCCGAACGCCACTGAGCCTCTGGTGACTGGGCCCCTTGTGGGCGTGATCATGGGCTCGCACAGCGACTGGGAGACCATGCGCCCGGCGGTCGAGGTGCTGGAGCAGTTTGGCGTCGCGTGCGAGCGGCAGATCGTCTCGGCCCACCGCACACCAGAGCTGATGGTCGACTACGCCAAGGGCGCCGCGTCTCGCGGGCTGCAGGTGATCATCGCGGGCGCCGGCGGCGCGGCGCACCTGCCGGGCATGGTCGCCTCGCTGACGACACTGCCGGTGCTCGGCGTGCCGGTGCAGAGCCGGGCGCTGAGCGGCATCGACTCGCTGCTGTCGATCGCCCAGATGCCGGGCGGCGTGCCCGTGGGGACGCTGGCGATCGGCTCGGCCGGTGCGAAAAACGCAGGGCTGCTCGCCTTGCGGATCCTGGCGACCACGCGGCCCGACCTGCGGGACAAACTGACTACCTACCGTGATCAGCAGGCCAAGGCGGCCCTGGAGAAGGAATTGGAATGAGCTCGGAGGCTCCACTAACCCTCACCACGCCGTTGGCGGCCGGGGCCACGCTCGGCGTGTTCGGTGGCGGGCAACTCGGACGGATGTTCTGCGAGGCGGCCGCCAAGCTTGGCTTTCGGACGCACGTGTACTCGCCCGACTCGGGCGGCCCCGCCGCCCAGGTGGCCGACTTGCACACGTCGGCCGACTACCACGACTTCGCCGAGGTCGACCGCTTCGCGCGGTCGGTCCAGGCGGTGACGCTCGAGTTCGAGAACGTGCCGGTCGCCGCGGTCGAGGCCGCTGGTCGGCACACCCGGGTGCGGCCCTCGGGTGAGGTGCTGTTCACGGTGCAGGACCGGCTGCGGGAGAAGCGGTTCCTGGCGGGCGCCGGCGTGCCGGTGGCGCCGTTCGCCTCGGTCCGGACCGCGGGCGAGTGCTACGTCGCAATCGATCAGATCGGCGTGCCAGCCGTGCTTAAGACCACCAAGTTCGGGTACGACGGAAAGGGGCAGGCCAAGATCGACGCGGCCGACAAGGCGGTCGAGGCGTGGGACTACCTGGGCCGGCACGCGTGCGTGCTCGAGGGCTTCGTCGACTTCGCCCGCGAGGTGTCGGTCATCGTCGCGCGGGGAGCAGACGGGGGGGTCTCGCTGTGCGGGCCGATCGAGAACGACCACGCCAACCACATCCTGGACGTCTCGGTGCTGCCGGCGAGCTGCAGCGAAGAGTCGGCGGCCAAGGCCCGCGAGATTGCCAAGCAGGTGGCGACCGAGCTCGACCTGGTTGGCGTGCTGTGTGTCGAGTTCTTCGAGACCCAAGACGGCCAGATGATTGTCAACGAGATCGCCCCGCGGCCCCACAACTCGGGGCACCTGACGATTGAGGGCTGCGAGGCGTCGCAATTCGAGCAGCAGGCCCGCGCGATGGCGGGGCTGCCGCTGGCGTCGATGGACAACCCGCGTCCGGTCGCGATGGCCAACCTGCTGGGCGATCTGTGGGCCGACGGCGAGCCCAAATGGGAAGCCGCCAAGGCGATCCCCGGGGTGAACCTGCACCTGTACGGCAAGGGCGACGCCCGACCGGGGCGGAAGATGGGGCACCTGACCGCGGTCGCCGACACCGTGGAGGCGGCGCGCGAGGCGGTTCTCGCCGCCCGACGAGCCCTGACCGATTAGGGGCCCTGACCGATTAGGGGCTGACAGTGGAAGAATTGGGGGCTGGCCGCAGGAGTTCGCCACCGGCGGTCCAGGCGCCTACAATACAGCTCAACGCGACCTCATCCTCCTTGTTGGACGTTTCCTGCAAACCCCACGACTGGGCCCTGCCATGCTGATCCGCTCGATAGTTACGATGCTCTCGCTGATGCTGCTCCCCGCGGCCAAGGCCGCCGAAACCGCCCCGGACCTGGGCGAACGAGCCAGCGCTCTCGACTTCGAGATGGCGAAGCTCGGCAAGGACGGGAAGGTCAACCTGTCCAAGGAGTACGAGGGCAAGGTCGTCATGCTGGTGAACGTCGCGAGCCGCTGCGGGCTGACGCCGCAGTACGAGGCCCTGCAGATGCTGCACGAAAAGTACGCCGACCGAGGCTTGGCGATTGTCGGCGTGCCGTGCAACCAGTTCGGTGGCCAGGAGCCGGGCGCTCCGCAGGAGATTCTCACCTTCTGCAAAACCAACTACGACGTCGGTTTCGATCTGCTTGAGAAGAGCAACGTAAAGATTAAGGGGGACAACCAGACCCCGATCTACCAGTACCTGACGTCGAAGCAGACCAACCCAGAGTACGCCGGCGAGATCTCCTGGAACTTCACCAAGTTCCTGTTCAACCGTGACGGCGACGTGATCGCGCGGTTCGAGCCCCGCACCAAGCCGGACTCGCCGGAGGTGGTCGCCGCGATCGAGGCCGCGCTCGCCGAGAAGAAGTAGGAGGGCACGCCGGAAAGCGTGGCGCCCCCACCCTAGCCCTCCCTCCCCATCAGGGGGAGGGAACAAGGCTAATCCCACTTAGCGTAGCGGACGATGCACCACAGGGCGCGCAGTCCGTCGCGGACGCCGATCTTCTTGCCCTCGTCGTAGCCGCGGCTGTTGTAGCCGATCGGGGCCTCGACGATGCGGCACTTGCGGCGGGCCAGCTTGGCAGTGATTTCCGGCTCGAAGCCGAACCGATCCTCGCGGAGCATCATGCCGCGGAGTGCGTCGCGGCGGAAGACCTTGTAGCAGGTCTCCATGTCGGTCAGCTTGAGGCCGGTCGTGACGTTGCTCGCCCAGGTCAGGAGGCCGTTGCCGAGCCGGTGCATGAACGATGGGTCTTGGTGGGCGTTTTCGAGGAACCGCGAGCCGTAGACCACGTCCGCTTCGCCACGCTCGATTGGCTCGAGCAGACTCTTGTAGTCGGACGGGTCGTACTCGAGGTCGGCGTCCTGGATCATCAGCACGTCGCCGCTGGCGTGGGCCATGGCGGTCCGCAGGGCGGCGCCCTTGCCGCGGTTGTAGCCGTGCATCACGACGCGGATGTCTTCCTGCCGGTCGAGTTCAATTAGAAGGTCGCGCGTGCCGTCGGTGCTGCAGTCGTCGACGATCACTATTTCCTGGTGGACGCCAACCGCCTGCACCTGGGCGACGATCTCGCGGATCGTCTCGCGCTCGTTGTAGACCGGCATCAGGATCGACACCGCAACGCCAACGCGTCGGGGCGAGTCGGCCGCCGGCTGGTCGAGCCCGGCCGCGTCGGCCAGGTTGGTCTCGGCCTGCTCAAGGGTCGAAAGCGCCCGGTCGAGGTAGCTGTTGTCGGAGGTCACAGCGGTAGCTGGGCCGCCGACCGCCGGTTTCTGGGCCACCGGTTGCTGGGCCCGCGGCCCTGACTGTTGTTCGTCGAGTAGGTCGTGAGAAGTCGCCACGAGGTTAGGCTCCGGGGCTGGCCGTGATTGTACCGTCGGCGGCCCGACGAGTCACTTGCAGATTGTTTGCGTCGACTGATCCCGACCCGTGCTCAGAGCGCGGGAACGCGGGCCACTGCACAACGCGGGCCGACTCTTCGTCGGAGATATCGCGGCGCTGGGCGGGAAGGTAGGTTGCGGTGTTGGGCGTGTCGTACAGGCTCGAGCGTCCCCACAGCTGAGCGATCGAGTCTTGGTAGAGCAGTGACCACTGGCCGCCGTGCTCAACCGAAGCGTCCTGCATCACCTCGGCCGCGTGGGGGTAGGTGCGGTCAACGAGCACCAGGTTGGGGTCGCCATAGCGCAGCACCGCGGAGCCGTCGACCGGTCCCGAGTTGGGGCTGCGGTGCCGGTTGCCGTCGTACTCGCCCAGGAGGAAGTCGAAGTTCATGTCCACGACCTCCTGCGGGTAGCAGGTGCGGAACCGGCCGTCGAACGACACCGTGGTCTCGGGCGCCAGGGCGGCGAGCGCGTACTGGGCCCAGTTGAAGCTGACGACCAGCCGCCCCGACAGGTGGTTGTCCTGCATGTACTGCAGAGCGTCGATCGGGTACTGGTTGCCGGCGACCGGCAGGGCCACTAGGCGGCTCGCCAGACTGTGGGTCTGGATGTAGGTGGTGAAGCAGAGCGTGGCGATGGCGGCCCACTTGATGGCGGGCGCCGGGCGGACGATCTCGAGCCCCTCGGCGGCCTTCTTTCGTAGCGAGCTCAGCACGCTCTGCACGTGCGGCGGGGTCCAGAAACCCGACAGCAGCGCGAAGAACGCGATGTGACGCAGGTGGCTGACCGCCTGCCACGCGACCAGCACAAGGATCGCCAGCTTGACCCAGTCGCGCTGCTTCTGGGTGAAGCCCCATGCGATAGCGTTGGCGACTCCTAGGGCCACCAACTGCCAGAAGATCGGGTCGGAAGGCTTGGGGCCGGCCCACTCAGTGATTTCGGGTCGCGGGCTGCCAAGGGACTCGGCCATCCACTTGACCAGGCCGTCGCCGTACGGGTTGGCGAGCACCGCCAGCAGGCAGCCCACCGCCACCGCCGCCAGGCCAATCAGCCGCGGCAGGTCGCCCGGCCGGCGGTCGACGAGCATCTCGACAAACCGTCCAAACAGGTAGGCACACGCGATGCAGATCCCAGCCGCGAACCCGCCGTGCGAGTTGACCCACACGACGAGCACCACCGGCACGAAGGCGAGGGGCCGCCAGTCGATGGTCGGGCCGGCCGGCAAGAGGGCAGGGGACTCGGTGCGGAACGGCCGCCGCCAGTGCAGGAAGGCGGCCTCGAGCAGCGTCAGCATCACGGCGCAGCAGAGGAAGCTCAGCAGCTGCGGCCGCATTGGGAAGAACGCCTTCATGTTGACCGCTACGAGCAGCAGGAACACGCAGGCGGTCAGCAGCCGGATCTGTCGCCAGCTAGCGACCAACAGCATCATACCGATGATCGACATCCCGAGCAGGCACTTGGCCAGCAGCATCCCACGGACGCCGAGGTGGTCGAAGCCCCAGGCGAGCGCCAGCTCCGCCAGGTTTTCGTGATTGATCCAGCGGTAGCCTTCGGCCGTGAACGTGTGGGTGGCGGTGCGGTGCAGGCGCCCGTCGGCGATCCATTCCTGGCCGTACCGCACGTGCCCCCACAGGTCGGGGTCGACCAAGTTAAACGCGAAGCAGCCGGCGCAGCCGATCAGCAGCGAGAACACCATCAGACGCCGCAGGAGCCGGTAGTCGGCCCTGGCTGACGCGGCGTAGTCTGCCTGCTGCAGCGGGTCGGTAGCGGGGGTGGCGGTGGGCATCGAATTCGGGCGAGCAATCGGCGGTGTGGCGGGGAGTCGTCCTGGGCTCTCAGCGCAGGATGCATGGAAGCGTACCTCGCAGAACCGGCCCAGGCGGTCGGGGCGCCGGGAGGAGTAGCGTTCGCCCGACGTGGGCAATCGACACAGTCGGTAGGGTCGTCAATACCGCTTCGCACCAAGATGCGGGGCTGCTAGCAGGCGCCAGTGGCATGCCGCTATTCTGACTTGGCATCCCCAGAGGCTTCTGATACTTTGCCCCCCACGCCGATCAACAACTACTGACTCTCGGACGCAGCGCACGCCATCCGAGGGGCGGCCGACACGGAGGAAGGCCAGGTATGAAAGTGCAACGCAACCCACAACTTCGCGTACACATCCGGTGGATGATCCGTCGAGATATGCCGGAGGTGCTCGAGATAGAACGCCGCAGCTTCGAGTTCCCTTGGTTCGAAGAGGACTTTGTCCGCTGCCTGCGACAGCGCAACTGCATCGGCATGGTGGCCGAGCAGGGCGAACGCGTCGTGGCGTTCATGATCTACGAGCTCCACAAGACCCGACTGCACATCCTCAACTTCGCTGTGGCGCCGGAACTCCGCCGCCACGGTGTGGGGCAGCAGATGGTCGAGAAGCTGGTCAGCAAGCTGTCAAGCCAACGCCGCACCAGGATCTCGCTCGAGGTTCGCGAAACCAACCTCGAGGCCCAGCTGTTCTTCAAGCACAGCAGCTTCCGGGCGACCTCGGTACTGCGGGACTTCTACGACGACTCGACCGAGGACGCCTACCTGATGCAGTACTACTATCAGGAAAACCAGACGACCGACGCCGCGTCCAATCGGGTCCGCCGGCTCGCCGGCTAGGTCAGAAACCAGCAGCGTCCAACGTGGGCACTCACAGCGGGATGACCGTCGCCGCGAGCGGCGCGGTCTCGACGATCGCAACCGAGTGCGGGTTGGCTCGGTACACGGCCCCCGGGTTGAGCACCAGCGTCGAATCGGACTCTTCCACGGCGGCAATATGGGTGTGCCCGTAGCAGACGAGGTCGTAGTCGCCCGAGCGGCACGCCTTGCGAAAGGCCTTGCGGTCGTGGCTGTGCAGCAGCGCGATCTTTAGGCCGTCGATGGTGAGTTCGCCGAACTGGTCGTGCCAGTGCTGGTTTTCTGCGCGGACCGCAGCGCCAAGCGCATCGAGGTCGTAGTCGCAGTTGCCCGCCACAAAATGGGTGGGCCAATGGTGGAACTGACGCACCACGTCGGGGCCGCCGATATCGCCGCAGTGCAGTACTACTTCGACATCAAGGCTCTGCAGCATCCTGACCGCCGCTTGGGTCAGGTCGACATGCCCGTGGGTGTCGCTGATAACTCCAATTTTCACTCCGCTTGTCCCCTGGGCGGTGTGCAATCTGATTACGTGTAGAGCCGCTTTTCAACCGCTGCGACGGCGTTGGAAAAACGCCGCTCGCCGTCTGCGGACTCCAACCGCCCAAGCACAGTCACGACCGGATGCGCTGGCTCGATTGTTTCCCCAGCCCGCGGGATATCCGCGAGCCAGATCTCCGCAGCAGTCGCCATTGAGGCGCCGACCCCAGGATTAACATCTGGCGGCACGGTAAGTCTATGCCTCGCATAGACGATCTGCTTTTTTGCGGAGGTCCGCGTGCTTGGTGGGCAAGGAACTGGACCCGCAGGTCTCCATTTTGCAAACGCCGCCGCGTGCAGGGAAAGAGCTGCTACGCCCGACGTCAGTTCGTGCAGCTCGACCGAGGCGGTGTACCGCGGATTCACCTCCAGCACCCACAACTGATCCGCTCCCACCCAGAGGTCGACCCCCACCACGCCACGCAAGCCGAATTGGCCCGCCAGCAAACGCGACAGCTCTCTAAGGACTGGGACCACCGGCGGCGGCAGGTCGATTGGGCCCGCCGAGCCCGCGTACTGGAACGGAGCGGCTCCGAAATCGGGCCCGACCAGCTGCCGCGTTACCCCGATCAGGCCGTCGCCCGGTGTGTCGTTTAGCACGAACACCGCCGATGCCGGAAATCCCACCGAAGCGGTGAGCTTTTTCTGATAGACCGCGCCCTGTCGCGTGGCTCGATCTGCTGCTGCGCGGCTGTCAAGCAACCACACGCCGCTGCCGCCGCTGCCCCCGGCCTTGCAGATCCACGACCCGTCAAGCGGCAGCCCGGTCGGCTCTGCGCGGGTTGCGGGGAAGGGGATCCCCGCATGCAGCAGCGCTGTGTGGAGGGTGGCGAGGTCTCTGACGCGTCGCACCGCGGCGCCGTCGTTGCCCCACAGCGGAAGCATGCCGGCGAGCTGGTCGATGAGTTCTGGGTAGTTCTCAAGGCCCCCGGTGTAGATCCACGCGTCGGCGTTTGCGCGGGACAGCCACTCGGCAAAGCCTTCGGGGTAGCGATCGACCCGCGTGGCGGGGCACATCGCCGCCAGGTCGAGGTCGGTAAACAGGTCGGCCGCGACAACGTCGAACCCTGCCCGGATCGCCGACTGGGCCGCGGCGCGCGCGCTGGCCCCCAGGATGGCGAGCCGCGGGCGGCTAGCCAATCGGCTTGCCGTCCTGGCCGAGCTGGTGCTTGCCACGGAACTGCTCGGCCGGGTACTTCTCGGCGTTCTTTATCATCTTAGCGCGGATTGTCTGGCTGAGGTCGATCCCCAACTCGTTGGCGATCGCGAAGGAGTACCCAACCACGTCGGCGATCTCCTCCGCCACGGCGGCCAGCTTCTCGGGGTCGTCGCCCAGCCGGCGAGACTCCTCCGAGTCCATCCACTGGAAGTGCTCAAGCAACTCGGCTGCTTCGACCGCTAGCGCCATGGAGATGTTCTTGGGCGAGTGGAAGTGGCGCCACTGCCGTTCCTCGACGAACGCGGCCATGTTGCGGCGCAGCTCGGCGACAGTGGTTTGATCGTCTCCAGGGAACGCGTCTGCCATGGGCGGTGACCGGGGGCTGAGAATCCAAAGCACCGATCATACCCGGGCCGGTACGTCGCATCACGGGGGCTGCGCTGGGGCGGACAGGCCCCGGTGCTAGGCGGCGTCCTGCTGAGCCGGCCGGTCTTCGCAGCCGAAGCCTGGCAGCAGGAGCTGTTCTGGCGGCGACTCGACATCTTGGTACCGGCGGCGGTAGCCGTCTGCGAGATGGATCATCAACTCCAGCACCAGCAGGTCGGCGCGATTCATCACGTGACGGGTGCTGCGGGAGCCCAGACCGCGGACAAGCTTCTCCAGCACATCCAGGTGGAGCTGCACCGCCCGGTGGGCCGAAACGCCGGCCGCGGCCAGCAGCTCGGCCAGTTTGGCCATCTCTACCGTCAGGTTGCCGACGCCCATGATCACGTAGGCGCGGAGCACGTCGCGGTAGTTGGCGACGAGGGCCTCGGGGAGGTCGCTGGCGGCAGGACGTGGGAAGGGGGAAGAAGGCTCGCCCCCGTATCCCGGTCGCTCTTGCAGCCCGTCTTGCTGATTGCGGAGCGAGTTGAGTTCTACCAGCAGTCCGCGCTGCTCGGCGAGCAGCCGCTCGGCCTCTTGGTGCTCGATCGACAGCCGCTGACGTTCGGCCTGGTGCAGCCGGCGGTTTTGGCGTTCGAGCTCGCAGCGGCGGATAGCGCTGCGTAGCTCGCAGAGCAGCACCCGGGGCGTCGTTTGTCGGATGCAGCAGTAGGCGTCGGCGCCGGAGGCGTAGGCCTCGGCCGTGCAGGCGGTCGGCTCGCGGCTGCCGAGGACGATCGCTGCCTCGTCGTGACCGCCGCCACGCATCGCCTCAATGAAGCCAACCCCGTCGAGCGTCTCGGGGTCGTCGAGCACGATGACCGCGTCGAAGGCCTCCTCCCGAAGACGCGACAGCGCCGAGGTGGCGCCGACAGACTCTTCGAGTTTAATCCGCACGCTGATCTCGCTCGCGAGCGCCTGGTTGATCCAGCCCGCGGCGTTGTGGAGAGTCGTGACGCACAGCAGCTTCAGCCTCGCCGGCAGCGGCGTCGTTTCGACGCCGTCTTCGCTGGGCGGAGTGAGGGTGGCCGATGACATGAGCGTGGGCAAGGGATTCGAGCGGCTAATTCACCGCGCGGATCGTAGCCGCCCGCCCAGCACGGGGCAAGGCGACCCTCGCGTGCTGGCGCCGCCGGCACGCCTGCCTGGTAGCAATCGCCGGGCGGAGGCTCGACGTTCCCCCGAGTGACGCTACCTGGGGGCGAACGTCACGACGATCCGACGACCCTGCATCGAGGGGTTCTGCTCGACCTTCGACACTTCCTCGAGTTCCTTGATCAGGCGCTCCACCAGCTTGAAGCCTTCGTCAACGTGGGCGTTCTCGCGGCCACGAAAGATAACGCTGAAGACGACCTTGTCCTTCTTCTCAAGGAAGCCCTTTGCGCGGTTCACCTTGGTCATGAAGTCGTGCTCGCCGATCTTCGGGCGGAGACGCACTTCCTTGTTTTGACTGTGGTGAACGTGCCCCTTGTGCTGACGCTTCTTCTGCTGGTACTTGAACTTGCCGTAGTCCATGATCCGGCAGACGGGTGGCTTCTCGGTCGGCGCGACCTCCACCAGGTCCAGCCCTGCTTCGCGGGCCTTAGTAAGCGCCTCCTCTGTATCGATGACTCCGAGCTGTTCGCCCTCGGAGGTGATGACCCGCACCGGGGTCACGCGGATCTGTTCGTTGATACGCAACTGGTTGCGGTCGGGGGTCCGTTCGGCGGGACGGTTTCGAGACAAGCTAACTCCAATGGATTGGGGGATACGTTCGGCCCAGCGACAATCGTCAAGGGTTGGCGTCGCGGGGCGCCTGTTGCGTCCGGTGGGCAGGTTCCGGCCGCTGCCGGAATCGCTTGCCCAGTCCTGAAAGACGCCACGTCACAAGAAGTATTGGCCACAAAGCGGCGGCGCGTCAACTGATCGGCCGCGCCGCTGGGGTAATTAGGAGGGCCGCTCCAGCCGGCTCAGGCCGTCCAGACGCCCCAGTTGGCCTATGAAGCCTCGACCGGGCGCTCACGGACCAGCTTGCGAGCCGATTCGTCGAGCAGTTTGGCGATTGCCTCGTCCAGCGGCATGGCGCCGAGGTCGCCGTCCTGGCGGTCCCGCACCGTGACGGTGCCGTTGTCGCGGTCTTTTTCGCCTACCACCAGCATGTACGGGATCAGCTCCAACTGGGCCTCGCGGATCTTGGCCCCCAGCTTGGCCCCGCGGTAGTCTCCGGCCGCCCGCAGGCCGGCTGCTAGCAGCTTCTGCTCGACCTCACGGCCGTACTCTTCGGACTTCTCGCTGACAGTCAGCACCCGGCACTGTTCCGGGGACAGCCACAGCGGGAACGCGCCGGAGAAGTGCTCGATCAGCACGCCGATGAACCGCTCCATCGAGCCGAGCGGCGCCCGGTGGATCATGACCGGTCGGTGCGGCTTGTTGTCGGGCCCGATGTACTCCAACCCGAACCGGCCCTCACTCGGCAGGTTGTAGTCCAATTGGACGGTGCCGAGCTGCCACTCGCGGCCAATGCAGTCGGTCACGACGAAGTCGATCTTCGGGCCGTAGAATGCCGCCTCGCCCGGCTCGGGCTCGCAGCCTGGCAGGTTCATCTCCTTGGCGACCCGTTCGATGGCCGCTTCGGCACGGTCCCACAGTTCCGCGTCCCCGACGTACTTGCTGCTGTCTGGGTCGCGGAACCCGAGCCGCACTCGGTAGTTAGTCATGCCAAGCGACGCCAGCACGCCTTTGGTCATCTCCAGGCAGCCCCGCACCTCGTCGGCGACCTGATCATCGGTGCAGAAAATGTGGGCGTCGTCCTGGGTGAAGCCGCGCACGCGGGTCATGCCGTTCAGCTCGCCAGACTGCTCGTAGCGGTACACCGAACCAAACTCCGCCAGGCGGATTGGCAGGTCGCGGTAGCTGCGGGGCTTCGACTTGTAGATCATGATGTGGTGCGGGCAGTTCATCGGCTTGAGCAGGTAACGCTCGTGCTCGTGCGCCCAGGCGTCGAGCGCCGCCGCCTTCTCTTCGTGGCTGCCCTGAGCCGGGTACTCACCTTCGTAGCCCAAGACTCTTGCCGCCTGCAGGAGCTTTTCTTCGTCCGATTTCTCGAGATCGTTCTTGCGGAGGCGGTCGACAAACGCGTCGACCAGCTGCCCGGCTTCGTGCTCGCACAGCGGAGGAAACTGGGAATCGCGGTAATACGGAAAGTGGCCGGAGGTCTCGTACAACTCCACGCGGCCGATGTGCGGCGTGTACACCGCCTGGTACCCACGCCGCCGCAGCTCGTCGCGGAGGTAGTCCTCCAGGCACTGGCGGATCGTCGCCCCCTTGGGCAACCACAGGATCAGGCCAGAACCGGCCTTCGAGTCGATAGTGAACAGATCGAGCTGCTTGCCGAGCACGCGGTGGTCTCGCTTCTTCGCCTCCTCCAGACGGTGCAGGTGCTCCTTGAGCTCCTGTCTGTCGAAGAACGCGGTCGCGTACAGACGCTGCAGCTGCTGCCGACTGGCGTCTCCCTTCCAGTAAGCCCCGGCGATACTAAGCAGCTTGAATGCCTTGCCGATGTGCCCAGTGCTGGGGATGTGAACGCCGCGGCACAGGTCGACGAACTCGCCCTGACGATAGAAGGAGACCGACTCTTCTTCGCCGAGGCCCGTCTGCAGGTGCTCGACCTTGAACTCTTGGCCCATCTCTTCGCACAGCTGGACCGAGTCGGCTTTTAGCTGCTCAATGCGTTCGAACGCCAGGTTCTCTTTGATGATCTTCTTCATTTCCGCTTCGATGGCGGCGAAGTCGTCCTCGCTGAGCGCCTTGGGCAGCTGCATGTCGTAGTAAAAGCCGGTATCGGTGACCGGGCCGAATGCTAGCTGGACGCCTTCGTGCAGCCGCATGACCGCCTGAGCCATCACGTGAGCTGCGGAGTGACGCATGATCTCGAGCGCTTCGGGATCACGCTTCGTAAGAATGCGGAGCTGCACATTACCGTCGCCGGGAAGCTGGTACGACAAATCACGCGGCTTGCCATCCACCTCGCCGGCAATCGCTGCCTTCGCCAGCCCCTCTCCGATGTCGAGAGCCACATCGCGGAGGGTGACCGGCTGGTTGAACTGACGTTGGCTGCCATCTGGCAGAGAAATCGTGAGCATCGGAGTGCTTGATTAGCAGAGCAAGTGGTCGGAAAGTGCTATTTGACAGGATCTTACGGCGATTCTCGGGCTAGGGGAAGGGCGTTGGACGTCCAGTGATGCCGCGATCGGAGGATGCGACAAATTGTTGGTCCTGGCGTATTCTTCGGGCTTTGCGGCATCTGGCAATATTCCATGCGATTCCTGTAAAAAAGTGTTCGCTATTTCGGGCGGGCGCGGTAATATGGGGGCTGTGTGAGTCCTTTGGTGCGCATCCCCGTCAATGCGAAGTCGCGACTTCCTGCAAAGTTTCAACGCAGAAGTTTGCGATCTCTACTTGATTCCTGGCGGTGCGGGCGAGAGACTATCGGGGGTGCATGGCATGCACTACCTACATGACTGATCTTCGAAGCTGGTGGGAACGAGTTCCACTGGTTAAAGAGTAAACCACTTCAGAATCTGCATACGTCGGAGTAGATCTAATGTCGTCCTCAATTCGCTCGCTTCTCTCAGGACGGTGTCTTGCCGTCGCTCTCTCTGCGCAGCTACTTCTCGCTTCGGCTGCCTCAGCTTCGTCAATCAACTACGGTGACTTTAGCGATATCCCGCCCGGTGTTGTGATGTACACCGATGTGACGGAATCTTCGAGCACCGACGCAGTGCCTCTTTACGGCGCCCCAGAGATCACCGCGAACACTTTGGATTTCGATCCAACTTTCGCGTCGAACTCGTTCGATGGCGCCCCGGGCGCTGACACTACCGACGGACAGCTCAACTTCGATTTCATGACGCTACCGGGCGCTGGTCTCAGCTCGTTTACGATTAAGGAATCGGGTAGCGTCACGCTGTTCGGTGCTGGTGGCGCGGCGACTGGCGCTGGAGCCGGCATTCTGGCCGAGGTCACGATTTTTGAGGCCGACGGCATTGTCCTGCCCAATCCCGTCAAGGTAGTCGCAAACGTCTTCAAGAGCTGGACTCTGCCGACCTCCGCCGGCACGAATCCCTGGACCAACGATCTGTTCGTCGACCTCGGCGCCAGCCTCAGTCCGCTCGGATACTCCTACGCCACGAAGGGTGAGGTTGTCATTGACGACACCCTGGTCACGACTAGCGAGTCTGGCCCCAACACCACTGCTTTCATCGACAAGAAGGACTTCGTGATCATCCCGGGTGGCGACCTGACCCCTGGTGGCGATCCTGACGTTCCTGAGCCGGCCTCGGCTGCTCTGATCGGCCTCGGCCTGATTGCTGCCGGCGCCGTCCGCCGTCGCAGCTAGTCGAGCCCTTCGGCCACACGTTGCTACTGATAGAGACGCCTCGCTTGCGAGGCGTCTCTTTTTTGCGCCCGTTGATCTTTCTGACCTGCTGTTTCCCAGCAGGAAGGAGTGAACAGGGCAGGAAGTCGGCGGAGCAGTGAGCTCTTGTCGGAGGATTCCCCAGGTCAGCAGAAACCGCTTTCGAGGGAGGGCAACTGATTCGTCGCAACTGCTCACAAGACTCTGTGTGCGTTGGCGTCGAGACGGGCGTCCTATCGGTGGCTCCGCGGTGGGATGAGCCTCCAGACTGATGGCGGCAAAGCACCTAAGTTGAATACCCGCTGGTCGGCCGCATTCACTACGCGGCGCGGGCGCACCTAAGGAGACGCGCAATGCCTGTACGCGGCTGTGGGTGAGCCGCTGCGGCAGCGGCTCACCAGCGGCCTATCATTAGGGTAGGCCAGAGCAGAGTAGGTGCGGAGGCACGCAGCGAAGATCGCCGACATGAAGCCACTTCAAGCCATCAAGCGTAGGAAAGCGGTGGCTACCACTTCAGGCCAAAATGCTCACCGCCCGTTGGGGCTCCGATTCCGCCCTTGAGGTTTCCTTGCCGCTTGAGCGGCGCCTTGGGGGCGTCGGTGGGCAGGGGCATGTCCTCGTCGGCCGTCCGGGCGTCGGCCCTGGCTGGGCCCGCCGTGAGGGCCTTCAGCGAGAGGCCAATACGCTGCTTGTCGCGTTCAACGCTCAGTACCTTGACCACGACGTCTTGCCCCTCGGACACGACGTCAGAGGCCCTCATTACCCGTCCGTGGGCTAGCTCCGAAATGTGGATTAGGCCTTCGACGCCTGCCTCCAGCCTCACGAAGGCGCCGAAATCCATCAGCTTGGTGACCTTGCCGGACACACTCGAGCCGACTGGGAACTTGGCGTCGACGCCATCCCAAGGATTCTCGGCTGACTCGCGGTACGAAAGCCCGATTTTCCCGGTTTCTTGGTCGATGCTCTCGACTTTGACTTTGACCGCCTGGCCTTCGGAGAGCACTTCGCTGGGGTGGTTGACCCGCTCCCAACTCATCTTGCTTACGTGGACCAAGCCATCAACCCCGCCCAGGTCAACGAACGCGCCGAAGTCGCGGAGGCTGCGGACCACCCCCTCGCGGACCTGTCCCGGCGCAAGCTCGGCCATCAGCTTGTCTCGCTTGGCGGCCCGCTCCCGCTCCATAACGCCGCGGTGGCTGAGGACTAAATTTCCTTTGCCGCGGTTGGCCTCGGTCACGACGCACGCCAGCCGTTGGCCGACGTAGTCTTCCGGCGTTTCGACGCGGTAGAGCGAGATCTGCCCCATCGGCATAAACCCTTTGATGCCAGCGACTTGGCACTCGAGGCCGCCCTTGTTGACGCCGGTCACCGCGACTTCAACCACCTGGCCTTCGGAGACATCGTCCCAGTCGCCTACTTCGATCGCGGCGTGCGGCAGGGACAGCTCGTACAGGCCGTCAACGATCCGCACCACAACCAGCTCCATCTCGGCGCCGGTCTCGGGGTGGGCGTCCTCCTCGAACTGTTGCAGCTTGACAACGCCTTCCAGATGGCCTCCGAGGTCGAAGAAGACGCTGTCGCCGTGCTGCCGAGTGACCCGCCCGGTGACTCTAGAATCGGACGCCAACTCCCTGGAGATGCCCTCGGTGGAGGTCTCTATGAGTTGGTCGAGGGACTGACCGCCCAGGGCCGCTTCGAGCTCTGCCTCGAGTTCGGGGGTGAGCTGGGCCCGTACATTTGGCGGCGGGTACTTGGAGGGGGCGGGTTCCGACCGCTTCTCGTTGAACGGCATGACGGGCTTGGGCCGCGCATCCTCAACGGATCCGCCCCGCTGAGTGCCGATCTTAATCCGCTCGCTAGGCTTGTCGGTCGAGGTCTCCGCAGTTGCGTCTGCCGATTGCTGGGAGGTGGTTTCCGACGCAGGGGAGTCGGCCTGGTCGGCCGGGGTCTCTTCGGACATCTCGCTATCGCGCTCTTCGAACGAGGAGTGAGGACAAACCCGGGCGGACGCGCCGAGGCGTAATTGGGCGAGTTTAGCAGCCTTGGCCTTGCCTCGCCAGCGATCAGGCCAGCGGCGGAGAGCCGACTAGGCCTCCTGTCCTCACGATCGCCGGGGTACAATCCGGACGCGTATCCCCCCGTTAGAAGGGGGCAACCCAACACTCCCGGGAGCGGCTCGCATGGTGTCGCTACTGCAATCGCTGCTGCTAGTTGCTCACCTGCTATGCAACGCGATCGCCGCCGGTGGCCCAATGGCGGCCGCCGTGCTGCCCTGCCCAAGTAAGGTGCGGCGGCGACTCGCCGGGACCTCGACAATAGCGCTGGTGGCCGGCCTCGTTGCCGGCGGTCTCAGCTCGCTCATCATCCTGGCGGGTGAGTGGCCTCAGTACGCTTCTGCCGCGGGCCGGCTGCCCCCGCGAGCCTACCTGATGCTCGCGAGCGAATGGGCGTTCTCAGTGGTTCTGATGATCGTTTACTACTACTCGTGGGCCAGACTCGGCGGTCGGCGCTTGCTCCACGGGGCGATCGGCGTCGTCGCGGCAACCAACCTCCTGTACCACTTCCCAACGATGATGGTTGTGCTGCGGCTGTTGGCCGAACAGCCAGACCGGGCTAGCGAGTTGCTCGTGACCCGAGAAGTCTTCTTGCGGGTCCTATGGATGCCGCTGCCGATCGGCCTGACCCTGCACTTCTGGGGCCTCAGCGCGGTCACCACGGGGCTGATCGTCCACCTGCTGGCGGGAATTGGCAACGGGAGCGGGGGCCAGGTAGGCGCCGGCCTCGGGCTGGCGGGGGTGTTGCTGATGTTCGTTTCTGGAGTCTGGTGCGTGCTCTACCTGCCCGCGTCGGACGCTCGCCGTCTGCTTTCTTGGAGTGATGCGCCGGGATGGTTCTTCTGGGGAGGAATCGCGTGCGGCGTGGCCCTCGCCGTGTCGCTGCTCGCGGGAGTCTGCGCCGCGGGCCAGCGGAAGTGGACCTCGGCTACCCTGGCGGCGGTGGCGGCCGCGATGATGGTGGCAGCGACCCGGTCGCTGTAGTGCCGTGTACGCGATAAGCTGGAGCCGCAAAGTGATGAATCAAGAGCCACGTCTGCAGTTCTTCTGGACCCCCCCCCTCATCCAGCCTCTTGCCCCTTGGGTAGAGGCTGGATGAGGAAGCTGCTCCCAAGTCATCCCTGATTGAATCCCCCAAACATTTCCTGCCAAGGTAAGTCATGACCGCCCAGATCGCCGTCTTGGAGCACAAGGAGTCGGGCGCACGGGCCCAGGTGCTCGTCAGCCAGGGCTTCAACTGCTTCGACTGGGTCGCCGCTGTCGGCGACGCGAAGCTTCCACTGCTGTACGCGCCCGAGGGCTTCGCCTCGGGAGACCACCGTCCCACGTCGGGCGGGACGCCGCTGTTGTTCCCGTTTCCCGGACGGATTGAAGAGGGCAGGTACAGCTTCGGCGGAAAGGACTACGAGCTGCCCGCCGGCGACGCATTCGGCAACGCGATCCACGGGTTTGTCTTCAACAAGCCGTGGCGCATCGTAGACCAAAGCGAATCGAGCGTCACCGCGGAATTCGTCGGCTCGCAAGACGCTCCTGAGACCCTGGACCTGTGGCCCTCGGACTACGCGATCCAGGCTGCCTACCGATTGGAGGCGGACCAGCTGGTCCTTGAAGTGACGTGCAGCAACCCGGGCGATTCGGACCTGCCGTACGGCCTCGCCACGCACGCCTACTTCAGCCTGCCGCTCGATCCGGGCGGCGACCCAGAGGCGACCGTCTTGCACGCGCCCGTCGACCGGGAGTGGGCCATGCACGACATGATCCCGACTGGGGATTCCGAACAGAACCCGGTAGTCGACGGACTTGCGGCGGGGATGCCGCTGGCGGGGCAACAGCTCGACCAGCCGTTCCGACTCGCCCCGTCGTCCAGCGGCGAGGTTGTCACGAGCCTGAAGGGCGGCGGCGTGACGCTGGAGCAGACCTGCAGCGACGACTTCCGCTGCTATGTGGTCTACACGCCGGGGCACCGCGAGGCGGTGTGCATCGAGCCCTACACGTGCGTCCCCAGCCCGTTCGGGTCCGAGCAACGCGGCGTTGATACGAACCTCAAGATCCTCGCGCCCGGCGAGTCGCACTCGTACACGGTCACGTTGCACGCTCGGGCGAACTGAAGCCGGCGGCGCTCGCCGACAAAAAAACGCAGGCGAGCCCGGGTGGGCTCGCCTGCGGATTGCGTCAGGCAAACGTTGGAAGCCAGGGCTAGTCCTTCTTGGGCTCCTCTTTGGCTTCCTCAAGCGTGCCACCGGGCAGCTTGCCCTCGGCGATGAGCTCGGCGTAGGTCGGGCTCCCGTCGCCGTCGGACTTGAGCTCGGCAACGGCTTTGATCGACTTGACGATCTTCTCGACGTCCTTCTTGTCCTTCTTCGACAGCAGCTCCTCGAGGTGCTCGCCGTACGGGTTGTGGTTCGACTTCTTCTTGCCCTGATGGCAGATGAAGCACTTGGCTTCCTCGGCGGCCTTGACGAAGTCTTCGTTGGAATTGTCCTCGACGTAGAGCTTCATCCACTCGTCCTGGAACTGCTTGATGGCGGCCGCGGGGCGGGCCGAGGCGCCGAACAGCAGGGCCGCAGCGATCAAAGCGCACGAAAGACGCGTCATACCTAGACCTCTTCTTGGGGATTGCGTGATCGTTGCCACCGGAGTCGCTAGGCAGGCCGCCCGGATGGATCTCATCGGGCGGGGGCGACGCCAGTGGCTGGTGCTCGTGGGTGAGACTCTCGTACTCAGGGAAGCAGTAGGGATGACAGGAGTCGAACCTGCACTCCCGAAGGAACTGGAACCTAAATCCAGCGCGTCTGCCAATTCCGCCACATCCCCGCTTCCCTAGCGGTGCCGCCCCCCGGTGAGGGGGCGGCTCGCTACTACTATATCTGACGAAATGCCGCCCGGCCAGCAGACTCCGGGAGACCGCGGCGGGGCTACACCACCTCGGTCTTGCCGGGGACCGGCACCGGGTAGCGTCCGTCCTCGTCGGGGGTGACAGGCGCCGGGGCGTCCCAGGCGTGGATGTCACCGGACAGCCGCAGCTCCGAGGCGATCGCGTCGTCCCAGCGGATCTGCTTGCCGCTGTAGGTCACCATCCGGCCGAGGATGGCCGACATGGTGCTGTGGGCGCCGTACTCGGTCTCATTCTGGATAACGCCCTTGCGGAGGTTCGCGATCAGGTCGGTCTGCTCCTGCTGGTGGCCCTGCGGGTTGCGGCCCTCGTACCTCCAGGCGACCTTGCCGTCGGGGGCGTAGATCGTGCCGCCGCTGATGTCGGCCGTCCCCTCGGTCCCGTGGGCGTGCTCGCTCACGTTGTTGACGCAGCCCGATTGGTGGCGGCAGGCGCTCAGCATCTTCGCGCCGCCGGGCATGGTGAACTCGACCATGTGGTGGTCGAAGATCTGGCCGTACTGCTTGCCGGTGCGGACCTCGCGTCCGCCCATGCCGTAGGCGTACTCGGGGACGGCGTCGAAGAGCCAGTTGCTGACGTCGATGTTGTGGATGTGCTGCTCCACGATATGGTCGCCGCAGAGCCAGTTAAAGTAGTACCAGTTCTCGACCTGGTACTCCAGCTCGTTGGGCCGCCGGCCCAGCCGCTGTGCCAGGTCGTAGCGGGAGCGGTTCCACAGCGGGCCGCTGTTCCAGTAGACGCGGGTCAGGATGATGTCGCCGATGGCGCCATCTCGCAGCCGCCCAATGGTCTCGATGTACTTCGGCTCATGCCGCCGCTGCAGGCCGACGGCTACCGCCGTGTTGTTCTTCTTCGCGATCTCGCCCGCGGCGAGCACCCGCCGCACACCGTGCGCGTCGGTCGCCAGCGGCTTCTCGGTGAACACGTGCTTGCCGGCGTTGACGGCGGCCTCGAACTGAACCGGACGGAAGCCCGGCGGGGTCGCCAGCACGACCAGGTCGCAGTCGGTCTCGAGCAGGCCCTTGTACGCGTCGAGGCCAACAAACTGGCGCTCGGCCGGCACGTCGACAATGTCGGCCACGTTGCCCGGCCCGTCGCCGATGCGTTCACGGGCGGCGGCCGATGCGCTGCCGATCGCTTCCTGGATGCGGTACTCAAACGCGTCGGCCAGCGCGACCACCTTCACCGGGCCGGGCGTATTGATGATCTGACCGATGGCGCTCTTGCCGCGGCCGCCGCAGCCCACCAGGCCAACCTTGATGGTGTCGTTGCCGAACGTGTGCGGAGCGACTGCCATCGCGCGGCTCGCGACCGACGCGGTTGCGATCACTGCGCCCGAGGCCGCAAGAAAGCCGCGCCGGGTTGCGGGCGTGTTGAGTTCACTCTCTTGGTTCTGCTTAGCCATCGCTATGTTGCCTGAAGGGAGGTGAAGGAAGTGGAGTGCGGGACGCAGTCCCGAGTGGATTGGAAAGAGTGCCATCATGATAGTGACGGCTGGCCGCGAACACAAATTCTGCTGGCAGCGGTCGGCCGCCGGCCGGGGAACTGATCTTTACCGGTGCGGGGATCGCGCCTATACCTCGCCCTCCCAGATCCGCGCCGGACCCTTGGAACCCCGTGCTATGACGAATTTCACGCAAAAACTCGCAGTTTCCCTATTTTCGCTGACGTGCACGGTGGCCGTTGCGGGCGACCTCCGCATCGAGACCCGCGTCTACGCGCACGACGAAGAGCTGCCGGTCTGCGAAAGCGTTACGCTCTTCACGGGCGACACGGTCTACGACTTCCGCGAAGACCGCTCGGTGGTGACGATCTTCCGGTCGGCCGCGGCGGGCAAGCCCGCGCGGTTCGTGCTGGTTGATTCCGACCGCTCGGTCCGCACCGAAATCGAGCTACGACGCGTCGATCAGGCGATGGCAAGCCTCCGTAAGTGGGCCGCCAGCAGCAAGGACCCGTACCTCAGGTTTGCGGGCGATCCTGTCTTCGCCGAGACCTTTGACGAACAAACCGGCGAGTTGACCCTCGCCGGCGACCAGCTCACCTACCGACTGGTCACCGTGCCGATGGAGGACGACCAGCAACGTCTTGCCGTGCGGCAGTTCCTCGACAGCTTCACCAAACTCCAGACGCTGCTCGAGACCAGCCTGCCGCCCGACCCCCGTCTCCGCGTCAACGAGGCGCTCTTCCGGCGGGGGCTGATGCCGGTCGAGACCAAGTTGTATAGCCGCGACGAGGAGGACCCGAGCCTGCGGGCCGAGCACCTGGCGGCGCCGCTGCTCTCCAAGCGTGACCGCGCCCGCATCGACGCGGCCCTCGACAGCCTGTCGATCTGCCGGGAAGTCTCCAACGAGGAGTTCCACCTTGGCGGCGCTCGGACCGCTTCCAAGTAGCTTCGATGTGGTAGCAGCTCTGGCTTAGTCGATCAGTGGCGGCGGGAAGCCCCGCGCTGACGACGCGCTTCGTACAGCAGCACGGCCGCCGTCACCGATACGTTTAGGCTGTCTCCCACGCCGAGCATCGGCAGCGACACCGGCCGCGCGCCGGCCGTGTGCCACGCGTCGGTCAGGCCAGTCGCCTCGGCCCCGAGGACGATCGCCGCCGCTCCGCTCAGGTCCGCCTGCCAGCAGCTCTCGGTCGCGTCGGGCCGGGTGGCGAATACCGCGACCCCGCTCTGCCGCAGCCAGTCGATGCACTCGGCGGCCGTCGACACCACGACCTTGTCGAGGAACACCGTCGCGACGCTTGCGCGGATGGCGTTGGGGTTGTAGAGGTCGATCACCGGGTCGGCCACCACCACCGCGTCGGCGCCTGCGCCGTCGGCCGTGCGGAGCAGGGCGCCAAGGTTGCCCGGCTTCTCGACCCCCTCGATCACCGCGATGAGCGGGCGTTCTGGCAGGTCCGGCAGGTCGGCCAGCGTGCGGCGACTCGTGGCGGCGATGCTCACCACGCCGTCGAGCCGGTCGCCGTAGGCGAGCTTCTCGAACGCGTCGGGTGAGACCCCCACCACTTCCACGCCGCGGGCCTCGAGCTCTGCGGTTGCCTGCCGCCCCGCCTCGCCGAGCAGCTCCTCGCAGACAAACGCGGTCCGCAGATCGGCCCCGCAGGCCAGGGCCCGCGTGCTCTCCCGGGCGCCGTAGACCAGGGTCTGGCGGTGCTCGTCCCGCTGCTTGCGGTTGCGCAGGGCGGCGGCCTCCTTGAGACGCGGGTTGTGGCGGCTGGTGATTTGGGTGGGGGGCATGCGTCGGTTTTTTCGCTACGATGGGGGCGGCCGCCGCCCTGTAATGGCGCCGGCCGCGTGATTCTCTATCCTACCCCGGGCGCCTGTGGACGTCTTTACCTACGGAACGCTGCAGGTCGACGCCATCTGGCGCCGCATCGCCCAGCAGCCGTGCACGACCGTGCCCGGAGTGGCCGAGGGTTTCCGCGCCCGCCGGGTCTGCCGCGCCGACTACCCGGCGATGACCGAGCAGGCCGGCGAGTCGGTTGCCGGGCTGGTGTACTGCGGGGTGGGCGAAGCCGCGCTGCGGCGTCTCGACGCGTTCGAGGGGCCGCAGTACATCCGACGGGCGATCGCTGTCGCGTGCGCGGACGGGCAGACCCGCCGCTGCCAGGCGTACCTGTTGGCGGCGAGCAGGATTGACGAGCTCTCCGACGAGCCGTGGACCCTCGCGGACTTCATCGGCAGCGACGCCTGCCAGCGCTTCACCCAGACCTACGTCGGCTTTGATTCTTGTGAGGACTCCTAGGGTATGACCGCACAGGAAATCATCGAGCTGCTCGGCCTCGCGCCGCTCCCGCAGGAAGGGGGCTTCTACCGCGAGACCTACCGCGCACCGCTGGAGATCCCCGAGTCCGGCCTGCCCGGCGTGTACGAGGGCGACCGCAACGTGTCGACCGCCATCTACTTCCTGATCACGCCGGACGAGTGCTCTGCGCTGCACATCCTGCCGACCGACGAGCTGTTCCACTTCTACGCCGGCGACCCGGTCGACATGCTGCTGCTCTACCCGGACGGCCGGGTCGCCAACGCTGCGCTCGGCGTCGACCTGGCGGCCGGCCAGCGGCCGCAGGCCCTCGCGCCGGGCGACGTGTGGCAGGGCTGCCGCCTGCGTGACGGCGGCGAGTGGGCGCTGCTCGGCTGCACGGTGGCGCCCGGGTTCGACTTCCGCGATTTCCACGTTGTGACCGCTGAGCAGGTCGAAGAGCTCAAGCAGAAGTTCCCCAGCGTCGCCAACGAAATCGACCGCCTGACTCCCAATCAAAGGTAACCCGCTATGAATTGCTCCACCGTCCTGCCGCGGCTGCTTACTATCACCATCGCCTGCGCGGGCTCCTGCCTTGCGGCTGCGGCCGAGCCGCCTGCCTACGTGATCGCCCTGCACGGCGGCGCGGGTGGCTGGCAGTCGCTTACCGACGAGTCCCGCGGCGAGGTCGAGGCGACCCTCCGCCGGGCGCTCGACACCGGCCGCCAGGTGCTGGCGGGGGGCGGCGCGAGCCTCGACGCGGTCGAGGCGACCATCCGCGTGATGGAGGACGCCCCGTGCTTCAACTCCGGCAAGGGCGCCATCTGCAACATCGACGGCGAGCACTGGCTCGACGCCAGCATCATGGACGGCCGCGACCGCGCGGCCGGCGGCGTGACGAACATCACCAACGTCAAGAACCCGATTTCGCTCGCTCGGCTGGTGATGGAGAAGTCGCCCCACGTGCTGCTCGGCGGCCGTGGCGCCGAGCGGTTCGCCAAGCAAATGGGCGTTGAGCTGGTCCCGCAGAGCTACTTCCACACGCCCGCCAGCGACGACGACTTGGCGGCGTGGAGAAAAGAGAACCCGACCCCTGCCCCCGAGGCTTCTCCGCAGGCACTCGTCGAGACCGTCGGCTGTGTCGCCCTCGACCGGCACGGCAACCTGGCGGCCGGCACGTCGACCGGCGGCCGCACCGGCAAGCTGCAGGGGCGGATCGGCGACTCGCCGATCGTCGGCGCGGGCACCTACGCCGACAACGCCACCTGCGCCGTCAGCGGCACAGGCGTCGGCGAGCTGTACATCCGCCACGCGATCGCGTACGACATCTCCGCCCGGATGGCTTACAAGGGCGATAGCATGGCTCACGCAATGCACATCAACCTGTTCGAACGGCTCGCTGAGGGCACCGGCGGGCTGATCGGCATCGACCACGACGGCAACGCCGTGCTCGACTTCAACACCCGGGCGATGCCCCGCGGCGTCGCGGACGCGGGCGGGCGGTTCGAGATCAAGATCGAGAGATAGCCTGGTTTGGCCGAGTTTCTGCAGCCGTTGTTCGATCACTACACCCTCGCGCAGTGGGCCTTCATCCTCGGCGTCACCGCGTTCGGCAGCGTCGTGCAGGGGACGGTCGGCTTTGCGTCGGGCATGATCGTGGTGCCGCTGCTGGTGGTCTGGGGGGTCGCCCTGCACGAGGCGGCCGCCATCAACTTCCTGCTCACCGCGATGCAGAATGTCCGCGGCGCCTGGCGGCTGCGGCACGAGCTGACCTACCACGAGACCAACCTGCCGCTGGTGCTGCGGTGGATCGGCATCCCGGTCGGCGCGATGGCGCTCGCGTACTCGGCCCGACTCGACCAGGCCGTTATCAAACAGCTGATCGGCGGCCTGCTGCTGGTGATCGTTGTGGTGCTGTCGGTCTGGAAGATCAAGCACCGGGAGCACATCCCGCTGCCGGCCACGATTGGGGCGTTCCTGCTGTCGGGGTTCCTGCTTGGGTTCGCGGCGATCGGCGGCGCCCCGATGGTGCTGTACGTTAACGCCCTGACATGGTCCGCCGCCAAGTGCCGGGCGTTCTTGTTCTACCTGTCGGCGACCGGCGCCCCGCCGATGGCGGCGATGCTGATCTGGAACTTCGGCGCGGGCCTGCTGCCGGCCTGCCTGGCGTCGCTGGTCGCGATGCCGCTCTGCTGGCTCGGCGTGAACCTCGGCATCCACCTCGGCCGTCACCTCGACAAGAACCTGTTCCGCAAGCTGACGTTCGGTTTGCTGGCGTTGATCGCGATCAGCTCGCTTTTGTCGCCGTGGTTGATGGGTAAGTAGCGGCGCCCCTGCCACAGCCCTGCCGCCGCGTTGTTTTTTCGCAACACGCGGTTCCCGCGATCTGTGGGCGCCATCCGGTTCTGCGCTGCAAGCGGGGTGAGATTGACCTATGTTTTCGATTGGAGACGCTGCTTTACCTCTTCTCTCATCTTTTTCAGTGGGGGCTTATGCTTTCGGTTAGGCCTAGCGGCGTTGGCTACACGGCTCTGAACAACCTCAACCGTTCGACCAACGGCCTCAACAACACCACGCTCAAGCTCGCGACCGGGCTGCGGATCAACTCGGCCAAGGACGACCCGGCCGGGCTGATCGCGGCCGAGCAGCTCCGCGGCGACCTGGTCGACATCGGCGCCCGCCGCCGCACGATCGGCTACGAACGCTCGCAGCTCTCGGTGCAGCAGAGCGGCCGCCAGCAGGCGACCGGCGTGCTGCACGACCTCCGCGGCCGGGTGGTCGAGGCGACCGGCGACTCGACCTCCGCCGAGCAGAAGGCCGCCATCCAGACCGAGATCGACTCTGCCCTCGACGGGCTCGACCGTATCGCCGACACAACCGGTATCTCGTTCCCGGCGGCCCTCGAGGCGCTCCGCTCCGGCGGCGAGGGCAATGTCGTCAGCGGCGACCCGGCCGCCGCGGCCGAGGCAATCGACGCCGAGCTCAGCCGCATCACCCAGGCGAGCGCCGCCGCCGGCGCGTACGAGAAGTACACGCTGGACGTCGACCAACGCATCGCCGAGGACCAGGCGGTCGTGACGGCCCAGTCGCTCAGCGAGATCGCCGACGCCGACTACGCCGAGGAGGCCTCGAACCTCACCCGCAACGAAATTATCTTGAAGACCTCCCTCCGCACCGTTGGTCTGCTCAACCAGATCAAGGGCGAGGGGATCCTCACGCTGCTCGGCGTGAAGTAGGCCCGAGCAGGGCGACTTTTGTCCCCTATTCGCCCATCCATTTAGAGGGACAAAAGTTGGGTCCCATTTCATGCCTCGGATTCCGCAACTTCTTTTCGGCGTTGCAGTTACGACCGGCGTTCACTTGTAGAGTACGCGACTTTTGTCCGCTCGTGCGCGCAACCAGGGACAATACTCGTTCCGGCGACCGACGCCGTTTGGTCCTAGCAGCCGATCCGTGGGGCACTATTATTGGATCACACAAGCGGGCTACTTTCAGCAACAAAACCGATGATTGGCTGAACGCGGCCCAGAGGTTGGTCGAACCGTCCGGCGGCCGCTAGCGTAGGAGATCCAACTCCTCGCAAGCCACCTAGAACGCCGCCGATGCCTGAGCCATTTAACCCGTACCAGTCGCCAGGCGGAGACGACGCCCCGGGGGTGGGCACCGGACGTTACGGAATCGACTGGGTTCCAATCCTTGCTTGGCCGGTGGCATTTGGGGCCAACCTAATCGTTCCGCTTCGATTTGCATGGCTGGAAGCCTTCGGAGCAAGCCGAGCCGGCATCGTGCTCATGCTCCTCGTGATCCTTGCGCTGGGGTGGTTGGTTTGCCTAGTCAAGCCATTGGAGTCGCGCCGGCTACTTATGGGTTCGGTTGTCACTGCAGTTCTGCAGGTGATTCCGGTTCTCCACTTCGCCATTGGGCTCGTAGTGATTCTGGTGATGGAGTTCGCCGGCCTCGTAGACGGCAGCGGCGACGGACCAGCATTCTCCGACCAGCACGCATTTGGCGCCATCCTGACGACCTTGTTGGTAGGGGCAGCGCTCCTCGGCGTCTCGTACCTCTTCGGAGTCGCGTTGCAGACCCAGTTGCCCTCACGGTGGTTCGTTCCACCGGGGGCCACGGAAGAAGACGAGCTCCTTCTCTAGCGCGTGCGGCGCACAGCTGCAGCCAGCTAGCAACGCTCTTGGTTCAGGTTGTGGGCTCTAGTCTTCGGGGTAGTCGTTGCGAGAGAGCCCCCGTTCCCAGCGACCACTGGCAGCCGCGAGAGTCGCCAGCATAGCCAATGCCGAGCCGGCCGGCTCGGGGACGCCGACATTGGGGCTGACGGTGACGACCGGTTCGCTGTCGTTGCAGTCGCCGTCGAAGGCGCCGGCGTTGACCTCGATCGCGCCAAGATTGACCAGTCCGCCGCCGGGGTTGTGGACGATCTCGACCCGGCCGGCGCCGCCGCAGCCGGCGGCGCCAACACCAAGGCCCATGCCGCTGCCGCCGTCGCCCCCGTTGGCCTCGATCCGTGTCGCCGCGTCGAGCGAGAGCGACCTGGCGTGCAGCAGGATCGCGCCGCCACTGCCCCCGCCCCCGTCGGCAAACCCAAGCGAGCCATTGCCCCCGTTCGCCAGGATCGTGGCGCCGCTGAATTCCATCGTGGCAAGGGCCCCAATCTCGAGCGCACCGCCGCCGGCCCCACCGCCGCCGCCGTACCGCATCACCCCCTGGCCGCCGCCTCCCCCGCCGCCGCTGCCGGCGAAGAGCTGGCCGCTGAGCGGATCGCCATAGGGCAGTCCGCCGGCGCGGATCGTCACGCCCACTCCCCCGTCTCCGCCCGCGGTTCCAAAACCTGCTCCCGAACCCGAGCCGACGCCGCTGACCGAGGCGCTGTTGGATCCAACGACGCCGTGCCCCGGCCCCACGCCGTCTTGGTTTGAACTGAACGGACCGCCGTGGCCGCCGCGTCCGCCGCCTGCGACGCCGGAGCCGCCGAGGCCGGTCACGGCCTGCTGCACGGCGTCCACTCCGTTGGAGCCGCTGACATCGATCGAGCCGGCCAGCGTCACCGAACCGCGGAACAACAGCGCCAGCGGATTGCTGCCGGCGACGGTAATGGCGTTCCCGGCAGCGAGCGTGCCGCCGCCGTCGAACGAGAACACCGCGATGTCCGGGGCGCCGCCCCCCTGGGCGAACAGCACGCCGCCGGGCGCCCCGCCGAAGGTCAGCGCGTCGGTGTCAATCGTGAACCCACCGGTGGGCAGCGAGCCGAGCGATGCAAAGTCGAGCGGGTTTAGCGGCGCCGAGCGACTGACACCGCCCAGCGAACTCAGCAAGAAGATTGCGGACAGCGTGACCGTGCGATTCATCTTAGCAGCCTCCTGAAAGGGACAGAGAAGTCGCTGCAGCAAGAGAACTCGTAACGTGTCGTGGAGCGGGGGAGCGTCTGCGGGCGTTGAGACGCCAGGCGAAGCGACACCCCACCAGCAGCAGGTTGTAAGCGATTGGCCAGGCAGAGTCGACCAACCGCGGCGTCGTCGCCGCGTTCGACGAACCGTTTGGGTCGCTTGCGTCCGACTCTGGCCTGAGCGCAGGCAGAGCGACACAAACCCCATGGGTGGCAGGCGTTAGGGACCGCAGCAGCAGCGGGTGAGACCCGAGGAAATGACATTGCCACCGCGTTCCAGGAACCGATTTTTGTCCGGCATTTTTCGGGGGCGACGCGGACGATGTTGGCGCCGATCCTATCGCCACCGCAGACCCAGGCGGCATTCGTGCCCTTTCGCGCCATTTCGTGGCTACCTAGACTGACGGCGTCCTGCCCTTGGTAACCCGGCAACCTTGGTGGCCCCGCCCGTTGCTGTTTGTCCCTCGCCCCCGGTCGTCATGACGCGTTCCGACAACCCCTATCAGTCGCCCAGCGTCGCCGCCGACCCGCCGGTCCCGCGGGCGGCGCTGTGGGACCGCTTCTCGGTGGTTGGCTGGCCGGTGGTCTACGCGTTGAACATTATTGTGCCCTTGATGTTCGGTTGGGGCATGACGGAGCAGGCAGGGCGGGTCGGCATGTTTGTGGCCATGGCGGTCGTGCTCGCAGGCGGGTGGTGGCTGGCGCCGCGGCATGCTTGGGTCGGCCGACGGTTGATTGTGGGGGCCGTGATCACGGCCCTCTCGCAGGTCATCCCGATCCTGCACATTTATATTGGCATGGCGTCGATCGCGATTGTCACCAGCGTCGGCAGCCTTGTCGCCGGTGAGCCGCTCGACGCCCCCTTGAGCGGCCCACTCCGCAGCGAGACCGCCGGCTTCGCCGTGACGGTGCTGGTCGGCGGCAGCCTGATTGTTTGTTCGCTCGTGTTCGGCCTGGTGCTCGGCCTGCTGCTGCCAAGGAAGTGGATGATGCCGGGCGAAGATTGGGCCGTCGACGCCGGCGATAGCCGTATCTAGCAACACGACTCGCAATTGGGAGACGCGGTCCATTGAAATCACAGTTTCAGCGGTCGTTTCGCTACGACGCCTGGGCCAACTCTCGAGTGATCGAGTCCCTGGCCGCCACGCCCGCCGCGTCGGACGAGGCCCTGCCGCTGCTGGCTCACCTGCTGGCCGCCGAGCATATCTGGTTCTGTCGGCTCACCGGCCGCGCGGCCGAACACGAGGTGTTCCCTAGCCTAACGCTCGACGCGTGTCGGCGGCTTGCCAACGCGAACACGGCCGGCTACGCGGAGTTGCTTGCCCAAGCGACCGACGATTGGCTTCAATCGCCCGTCGCCTACCACAACGCGGCGGGGCTGCCCTTCGAGAACCGTGCGGCCGATATCCTGACGCACGTCGTTACCCACGGGCCCTACCACCGCGGGCAGATCGCGAAGGCGATCGGCCGCAACGGCGGCCAGCCTACGCCGACCGATTACATTGTGTTTGCCCGAGAGCAGGACGGCGGACCCCCAGTCCTCTAGAAGGGGAGCGAGTTTGCCCGATGCACGACGACATCCTCCAAGTCCGGGAGCCGGCGCTCAACTTCTATGTCCTGCGTGACCCGGCCGGGCTCTACTTGATCGACCGTCGGTGGTCGCTCGCTGCGGCGGCTGCGCGTGCTGGCGGGCAGGTATTCTGCGGCCGGGTAGGGCGGTCGGCGCCGTGGCGGAGTCGTCCATGGCGTCAGACGAGGCCGGCGTCTAGGATGGTACGGGTTGCCTTAGGCGGTTTCACCCTCGCTGAGAGTATCCCAGATGTGGATGGAGACCTCCTGTTCACTGGCGTTTGAAACGCCGGTGGCGACGCCCTTCTTGCTAATGCTGCGGCCCCGCAGCGGCGCCCAGCAGTGGATCGCCCGTGAGCAGTACGTGCTGACGCCGAGCGTGCCGGCGGTCGAGTTCACCGACCAGTTCGGCAACCTCTGCCAGCGGCTGGTCGCGCCGGCCGGCAGGTTTTCGATCCACACGTCGGCAGACATCGAGGCAGCCGACTTCACCGACACCGCGTACGGCGCGCCGTTTGTCGAGGTGCAGTTGCTGCCCGACGCCACGCTGCCGTTCCTGCTGCCGAGCCGGTACTGCGAGTCCGACCGATTCAGCCAGATAGCTTCCTCGATCACAGCCGGCTTTACGCCGGGGTACAACCAGTGCGCGGCGATCGTCGACTACATCCGCGGCGCCCTGCAGTACGTGCCGGGCGCCGGCCAGGACATTATCAGCGCCGCCGAAGTGAACCAGCGGTCGCAGGCCGTGTGCCGCGACATGGCCCACCTCGGGATTGCCCTCTGCCGCGCGCTGTGCATTCCGGCCCGGATGGTCGTGGGCTACCTCGAGGCGCTCCAGCCGATGGACCTGCACGCCTGGTTCGAGGCCTACGTCGGCGGCCGCTGGTACACGTTCGATCCTACTCAGGGGAGCCCCTGCGGCGGCCGCGTGGCGATCGCCTACGGCCGCGACGCCGCGGACGTGGCGATCTACACCCAGTTCGGCGACCCGGTCGAGCTGGTCGGCATGACGGTACGGGTCGAGCGGCTCAACGCGGCGCCGGTGTGATCCGGCTGTAGTAAGCTTGTGAGCGTGTGCGGGCGCACGGTAGATTGGTGCGTTGCGTACGTAAGACCTCCCTCGCTAGTCCGGGGCGCCAATTGCAGTTTGGCGACAAGTCCGCCGCTCAACCCGAGGACTCGCCTCATCATGCCCGATCCCAAGTCGCTCCGAATCGGTGACCGCATCCGGATCCTGCGTGTTCCGCAGTGTGACTTGAAGCAGCGCGAACGAGAGCTTTCCGAGAACACGGAGCTGGCCGGATGGACGGCCGACACGATTGAACGGATCATCGAGCAAACGCCAGTCGTCAGTGTCTCGCGGATCGATGAAGACGGGTCTGTGTGGTACGACACATCAATCGTTGGTCGCGATGGCTGCGAGGAACAGCATTCCCTGATCGTGTACGAGGACGATACCTGGGAGCGTTTGGCTACGTAAGTTGAGCAGCACGCCGGCCCCGCTGAGATCAACGGGGACCCTGCTGGCGTCTACTACCGTGGGTTCCACCGACTGGGCCCGCCGCATCAACCCGCATCGTCGGCAGGCCCCGGACGCGGTTTTTCGGCACAATCGTCCCAGCCGATTCGACAACCGCGGCCCGTACCCCATACTTCAGCGCACTGTGCGTTGTCACGATTCTGGTCTTTGGGGACACGCTGACCATGTATTTTCTCTACGGATCCCGGCCCTTCGGCAAGGTCGATGAGATCGAGGGCGTCGGGCACGTCGCCACCGAGTTCGGCCACTTCTTCTGGTTCCCGCTGGTCCCCAAGGAGTCGCTGCTCGTCCTCAGCGAGAAGTGGAACCGGGTAGAGGGCATCCCGATCCGGATGTCGATGAAGTCGGTTGGGTTCGCCTACGCTCGCGCCGTGGCGTTCGTGTTCTTCTTGGCGGCGTTCGGCTCGGCCAAGGCCCTGTTCGCACCCGAAGCGGGGCAGGACCTCGCGCCCGAGCGGATCAACAACATGTGGGCGATTATGCTGATGGGCGCCGTTGCGCTGCCGGCCCTGATAGTCAGCTACACCGCGTGGATCACCCAGGCCGACTACCAGACCGCGGTCTCGCTGGTGTCGGAGGCCGGGCTCGGACCCGAGGTGAGGGCGCTGGTCGACGCCGCGTACGGCGCGACCGGGCAGAGCGTGCAGGCGTCGGCAATCGTTGGCGGCGCCCAGCTCCAGAGCGCGGCGCCCGGCGCCGACGATTGCAACCTCGAGTCGGCCAAGTACCTCAAGCAGTACGCCGACGTGTGAGGCGTCGGCAATACGCCTACCCCGCCTGGACATTGGCCGGTAGAACCGCGCCCCAGCTGGCGGCGTGGCTGTCTGGCGCCGCAACTACCTAGACTCGGCCGGACGCATCCCTCTACAATCCGCGTGCGGGCAAGGGAGTGTATCGAGGGACGCATGCCATTCCGGAAAGACCGATTCCTCGCTAGTCTCAAGCGGTGCCGGGAGTCCGAGCGCTTCGCCCACGAGTTCTACGCGCGGCTGCGGGCCAAGGACGACGCGATCCGCGATCGCTTCCGCTTCACCGACTTCGAAACGCAGGTCAAGAAGTTCAACGAGGCGCTCGATATCTGCGTCGACGCTACCGAGGGGAAGCAGGAGGCGCTCGCCCGCCTGCGGGAGCTGGGCGTGACGCACGACATCGACCACCACAACATCCTGCCGGATTGGTACGAGCTGTGGATCGAGGCCCTGCTCCAGACCGCCGAGGAGAGCGACCCCCAGTGGAACGCCGAGACCGCGGCCGCCTGGCGGAGTCTGCTAGAACGCATCACGGGCCGGATGGCGTCGTTCTACCTGCCGCCGGGCCACCCTGGCCGGTAGCTTCTACTGAGCGGGTGGGGCGTACTTCTGCAAAATCTCCTGTCCGCAGATCTCCTCGAGCCCGGGGAACGCCCCTGCGGAAACCTGGGCCCCGAGGCCGGTGACCTGCTTGAAGTACTGGTTGCTCGGCCGGCGGCCGTCGAGCTTCTGACGCAGCTTCTGGCACAGCAGGTCGGCCGAGACGCGGACCACCTCGTTCTCCTGCCGGGCGGCGTACATGCTGGTCGCCAGCATGGTGATCAGGTCCTGGCAGCGGCCGGACAGCTCCGCCATGCGGCACTGGCGGTCGGCCAGCTTGAGCTGGAACTTCTGCATCGCGCCGTCGATCTCGAGGGCGGTGGCGGTGAGCTTCTCGCACGCGTACTCGGCGTGGCCGCGGAGCTCGGACGGCATGCCCGGCAGGTTCGGCTTCGAGCCCCTCATCAGCTTGCGGCCAATCAGCCACTTGAGGTACGGCATCGCGACCGGAGCCAGCTTCAACGCGTGCGCCGGGTTCAGCGGGTTGGGCCGCTGGATGCCCGCCGCGGCGAGCGCCTTGCCGACCGGCTCGAAATAGGTCTTGCCGTGGCGCTTGACCAGCGACTTGAAGAACGCCATGCCGAGCATCTCCCCCTCGCCCTCGTAGATGCAGGGGGCGAGGAAGTCGTGCACGTTGTCACCGAAGGCGTGCCCGTGCAGGAATGAGCGGCCGCCGTGGGTCTTCATGTACAGCTCGATCGCGGCGTGCTTCATCGACTCGCTGCCGAAGATCTTGGCGATGATGCACTCCATCTCGCCGCGGTAGCCGCGGTCCAAGAGGTCGCTGCACCAGGCCACGAGCGCGTCGCAGCCGACGATCAGGCCGGCCATCTCGCCCAGGCGCCTCTGCACGAGCTCGCGGTGGGCGATCGGCTCGCTGTAGGTCACGCGGAAGTGGGCCCACGGGATCATGTCGGCCATCATCTGCCGCATCGTGCCGGCCGCGTTTGCGCACAACGAAACCCGCCCCAGGTTCAGCCCGTGGTAGGCGATGGTCAGCCCGTCCCCCTTGACCGGCTTCAGCAGGTTCTCTTGCGGGACGCGGAAGTTGTTGAACACGATGCCGCGGTTGTAGAGCCGCGCCAGCGCGTGGATGCCGTACTTCTTCAGCTGGAACTGCTCGTTCTCTTCGGCCGGCAGGTCGACCACCAGCACGGCCGGCTTGTCGTCGACCAGGCAGACCAGGCCGATCGTCCTGCCGGGCACGACGTTCGAGATGAACAGCTTCTCGCCGTTCACCACGTAGGAGTCGCCGTCGAGCACGGCCGTGGTCCGCAGCGCGGTGAGGTCGCTGCCGGCGCACGGCTCGGTCAGCGCGAAGGCGCTCAGCCGGCTGCCGTCCGCCAGCCCGGGCAGGAACCGCTGCTTCTGGTCGGCGTTGCCGAAGGTCTTGACCGGGTCGACCGCGCCGATGCAGCCGTGGATTGAGGCCAGGCCGGCGATCGTGCCGTCGAGGGTCGCCATCCGGGCGAGGAACGCGGCGAAGCTGCTGAACGAACAGTCGCTGCCGCCGAACTCTTTGCCGACTAGCAGTCCCCAGTAGCCGACGCCCGCCAGCTCCTGCAGGACCTCTTCGCGGGTCTTGCCCTCGTCGTTGAGCAGCGTGCCGGCCTGCTTGTGCCGGCTGACCACGGCGATGGAGTCGTCCATCACCTTCTGGACCTCGGCCGGCGTCTTGGGGGGCGTGCTGAGGAACTCGTCGGTCGGGACCGAGCGGTCCCACACCGCGCGGTGGGCCGGGCTGTTGACGGTCTGGTACTGGGCGGCGAACAGCTGCTCGACCTGGTCGTCGGCGGTGTCGATGGCGCCAGTGCGGCGGGCCTCGTCGTCGGACTTGCCGCCGAGCTTCAGCGCGGTCTCCGCGAACGACTCGACGTGCTCCGCCGCGGATTGTGCTGCGGGCGCGTGGTGGTCGGTGCCGGGGTCTTGCAGATCGGTCGCCATGGTTTCTCCGCCTTTTGCGTCGGGTTTTGCCTTACCTAAGTATACGTCTGCAGTGGGGCGTCGGCTCTCGCGAGAGTCGGTCAATTTGGCCGCGCGGGTGGGATTCCGCCCAGTTATTCCGGCTTTTTCGGAAGCCGCTCGCCGGCAGCCAGCCCGCGGCCTGGGCAGGAAATCGACTCGCCAGCGCGGCGGTGCTATCATGGGCTCCCGTCTGATAGCTTCTGCCGGGCGTGGCACGTCCAGCATCGAAAGAGCGGCTGTTCGCCGCAGGGAGAATTGCGCGCATGGTTCGCCGCTGGTTTCTGCTGTCGTCGTTAGTCTGGGCTGTCGCAAGCGCATCCGGTGCAGTCGAGGTCGGCTTCTCGTCAGACGACGACTTGGACAAGTTCACCGTTGACTTTCACGGCTACCCCGTGATCACCGGCGGCGACTCCGGCGTGGGCGGCACCGCCAGCTTGGAGATCTACGGGACGGTCGACGCGACCTACAACGCGAAGAGCTTTGCGCTGAGCAACGTTGGCGACACGATTGGCGTCTCGACGTTCTTCCGCACCGGCGTCCTCGAAACGCTCGGCTCTGGGTTCTTCACAACCTACGGCGAGGTGTTCCTCACCGACGAGCCAGACGGCGTTGTCTACAGCAACGACGCCGCATTCGTCGAGTTCGGCCGCGACTCGACCGCCGACTTTTTGCGCGCTGGCCCGCTGCAGGCTGGGGGCGGGTCGTACCCCGGTTTCAGCGAGGACTTCTCCGTTGGCACCCTGCAGGACAACCGCTGGTACAAGCTCGGGCTCGAGCTCGAGCACCTCGGCAGCGGGGACATCGGGTGGGAGGTGAGCCTCGAGGACTTCGGCGCGGGCGGCGACGCCTCGCTGGGCGTCGTGATGTCGGCGTCTCGCACGATCCGCGACAACCTCGGCCTCAAGTTCGATCCGGCCCTGTACGCGGGGTTCACCGCGCGTGGCGGGCAGGATCACGTAACCGCCGTGGACAACTTTGCTGTCGAGGTCCCGGGCGGCTCGTCCAACGAGTTGGTGATCGGACCGACCTTTGACGTGGCGTACCGGCCGGGCGATATTTCGTCGCTCGTCGAGGGCAGGACTTCCCTGGTTGTCGGCGGATTCGCAGGTTCCGACAACACGCCCGAGGAAGAGCCGGTTTTCGAGTTCCCGCTCGACTCAATCCCTCGGGGTGCGAGGATCGAGTCGGCAACCCTGAGGGTCAACACGGGCACGTCCTCGGGCGCCCCCCGGATCGTGGTGACCGGCTACGAGGGGGACGGCCTGGCCTCGCTATCCGATGGCGAAGCCGACGGGACGCTGGTCGCCTACACCGGCCCGGAGAGCTGCTGCGGGGGCGTGTCCGTGCCGCTGTTCACGAACTTCGTCCAGGCGCTGGCGAGTCGCGACGCCTCGCACCTGGGTCTCCGACTCCGGAGCGACGATCTGCCACAATACGTGAACGTCTACGCCGGCGAATCGACATTCTCGAGCGGCCCGCTCCTGGAGATCACTTATTCCATGCCGGGCCTTCCCGGCGATTTTACCGCCGACGGCCGCGTCGACGCGGCGGACTACTCCGTCTGGCGGGCGACCAACGGCAGCGCGGTCGACCTCCGGGCCGACGCCAACGGCAGCGGCGCGGTCGATCAGGGCGACTACGACATCTGGCGGCAGAACTACGGCGCGAGCGCGCCGGAGGACGTGGTGAACGGGGGCTTCGAGTCCAACGGACTTGAGGGCTGGCAGACGGTCGCAACGCCGAACGCCAACATCTCCTTCGGTTACCCCTTGGTGAGCTCGTTTGACGTGACGGGCGATGGCGTTTCGTCGCCCGCCATGCGGATCCGGGCGGGCCAGGACGACTACATCGATGACGAGGTTGCCGGCGGCGGGGTGAGCCAGCTGCTCTTCCTGACGGGCGGCGACTACGTGGTGGCGGCCGACATCGCGTCGCAGAATTTGTCGTCCGGCGGAAACACGGCGCCGGGGAGATTTGAGCTGTGGCTGGCCGGCCAACTGGTGGATGTCGTCGACATGAACGGCCAGAGCATCGCCGGCGGGCAGGTGATCCGCGACTCGCTCGCCGGCACGGCGCTGGGCGTGGCGCCGGGCTGGTACGACCTCGAGCTGCGTTTCCTCCGTCCGGCCGTAAACTCGGTCGCCATCTACGGCTACTTTGACAACATCACGCTGGCCCTCGCGTCGCCATCGATCACGGCGGTTCCCGAACCCGCCGCTGCAGCCCTGGCGTTGGTGCTGGGCGCGGCGCTGATGCGCGGCCGGCGGTCGAGCAACGCTGGCTAGCAGAAGAAGGAGGGCCCGCGACAACCGCGGACCCTCCCTGGGCAGAGTCGACAAAGCAGACCTACCGCCGCCGCCAGCCAACCACGCCTGCCAGCGTCAACGCCGCGAGCGCGACGGTCGCCGGCTCTGGGACAGCGGTCAGCGTGACCCGGGCGATGCCCACGGGCAGCTCATTGAAGTTCAGCCCGGTGAGGTCGAAGCCGTCGTTGTTGAGGAAGTTGGCGTACGGGTCGCCTGCGACGTTGGCGACGACAGTCGTGGCGTCCGCGGGGCCCTGGTCAGGTCCCGTTTGGCCGGCGATGCCGCCGAAGCCGGCCCCGGGGAACAGCCCGTTCAGGCCACCCAGGTCGGGCGCGGCGAAGTCGAAGTCCTCTTCTTCGGTGCCGGCGTCGTTTACCGTGCCGGGGGCGCCGATCACGAAGCTCAGCGAGCCCGACCCGTCAAGCAGGTCCATCAGGTCATGGGCCGTAGGCGAGCCGTTGGCGACAAAGTAGTCGTTGCTCGGCAGCACCATCGAGGCGTAGGAGAAGTAGCGGTTGGCGCCGTCGCTGGCGATGCTGAACACCTGGCTGGTGGTCTGTCCCGGCAGCAGCGGACCAGGTCCGGCGCTGACGATCGTCCCGTCGACGCGCTGGCCCGCGGGCTGGGCGTTGTCGAAGGTTCCGCTGACGCCGCCGTCGACGTAGGTCCGGCCGGCGAGGAAATCGGCAGAGATCGGTCCTGTGTTGCCGTCCTCCGCGAGCCGCTCGAGGCCCGGTTGGGCGGACAGCCCGCCGTCGTAGCTGTCGAAGCTGCCGTCGTGGAAGCCGACCCAGACCGGGGTCAGCACGGCGCCGCCGGCGGGCGCCAGGCTTTCGATTGTGACGCGGATGTCGACCGCCGACGCGGCAGTCGCGGAAGCGGCCAGGGTGAGTGCAATAAGCGTGGTGCGGAGCATCTTCTGTGTCCTCGGGGTGGCGGCCGCGCGTACCGGTAGCACGGCAGGAAAGCGGGAGGCCAGCGGGCAGGCGCCAGCGGGCGTACAGACGGCAGTGGGGCGAGCCCCCGTGCCTGACACAGGATTAGTCGCGCGGCGGGGCCGGTTATTACACCGCGGCTAGAAATTTTTTCGCGGCCGCGCGAATGTAACCTGGCTCACACTGCGTAAGCAGGCTCGCACCGCGGGGGCTAGGCGTCGTCGCCGTGGGCCTGCGTCCCTCTTGCCTGCGCAACCGAGCGGGCGATGCGTTGCCGCATCTCGTCGGGCATCTGCTGCGCCTGCGACACCCGTGACCGGGCCGCCTGGTCGATCTGGCTGAGCTGGGACGCCAGCTGCCGGCACCGCTTGCAGCTCACCTGGTGCAGCCGCACCGACCACCGCTCGACCGGGCTGAGGCTGCGGAAGCTGGCGTCCGAGAGCAGCCGCGCAGACTCCTCGCAGCGGAGCGTCAGCAGCATCTTGATGGCGCGGAGGGTGCTCACCCGATTACTCGTCGAACCAGCGGGATTTGAGTTCGCGGCGCAGTTCCAGGCGTGCGCGGCAGAGTCTCACCGACAGGTTAGTCGGGGAAATCTGCAAATGCCTACAGACTTCTTCGGTCGTTAGCCCGTCCATCACCATCAGGATAAACGCCTCGGCGAGGGTAGGGTTGATGTTTTCTAGGCATTTATCGAAGACCTCGGCGAATTCCTGTGACTCCAGGGCTGCCCCGTCCCGATCACGCCAGCGGGCGCCGTCGCCGGCGGCGAGCAGGGCCTCGACCGCCTCGGAGTCGGACGAGTCGGCGGCGGGGCGTTCGGGCCGCCGCGACGATCGGCGGTAGTGGTCGACAATCTTGTGCCGCAGGATCCCGACCAGCCACGTGCCGCGGCTGGCGTCGCCCGAGTATCGCTCGTTCGCCCTGATCGCGGCGAGCAGGGTCTCCTGCACAAGGTCTTCGGCAACCGCCGCGTCGCCGCCGACGCGGGGAAGTGCGTAGCCGTACAGCAGGTCGCCGTGCTCCTCGAGCCACCTGACGGCGAAGTGTTCGGGGGGCTGTTCCATACGGATGGGCGACGCGTGTGGCCGTGGGACGGGCGACGCCCCCTTGTCTCTCCTGCGGTTCTCGCTGGATGATACCACTGTGGACCCACGGTTCCCACAGTCCCCGGCGCCTCTTACCCCGCAACTTCCTTCGCCATGCACGACCCGCGAATCACCAAACTGGCCAACCTGCTGCTCGACCACAGCTGCGAGCTGAAACGCGGCGAGACCATCCTCATCGAGGCGATCGACCTGCCCGAGCAGAACCTGACCTGCGCGCTGATCGAGGGCGCCGCCGCCCGCGGCGCGACGCCGCTAGTCACCACCAAGGACCTCACCGTGCTCCGCTCGCTGTACCGCACCGCCACGCCCGAGGCGATGAAGCTGGCCGGCAAGCTGGAACGCAACCGGATGGAGCAGGTCCAGGCGTACATCGGCGTGCGGGGCAGCGGCAACAGCAGCCAGCACGCCGACGTCCCCTCGGAAAAGATGGACCTGTACCAGGAGCACTGGCTGCGGAACGTCAACGACTACCGGGTCCCCAAGACCAAGTGGGTGGTGCTGCGGTACCCGACCGACTCGTTCGCCCAGGCAGCCGGCATGAGCACCGAGGCCTTCACCGACTTCTACTTCGACGTCTGCACGGCCGACTACGCCAAGATGGCCGAGAACCAGAAGCCGCTGATCAAGCGGATGGAGGACGCCGACAAGGTGCGGATCGTCGGCCCCGGTGAAACCGACCTAACATTCTCCATCAAGGGCATCCCCGTGCGGCCCTGCGCCGGCCAGCGGAACATCCCCGACGGCGAGGTCTTCACCGCGCCGGTCCGCGACAGCCTCAACGGCGTGATCCATTACAACACCCAGAGCCGCTATCAGGGCACGGTGTTCAGCGACATCCGCTTCGAGTTCAAGGACGGCAAGATCGTCGACGCGACGGCCAACAACACCGAACGGCTCAACACGCTGCTCGACTCCGACGAGGGCGCCCGCTTCGTCGGCGAGTTCGCAATCGGCTGCAACAACTACGTCCGCCACCCGATGCTCGACACGCTGTTCGACGAGAAGATCGGCGGCAGCCTGCACCTCACCCCAGGCCAGGCGTACGAGGACGCCGACAACGGCAACCGCAGCCGCATCCACTGGGACCTGGTGCTGATCCAGCGCGAGGACTACGGCGGCGGCGAGATCTACTTCGACGACCAGCTCATCCGCAAGGACGGCTTCTTCGTGGTCGACGACCTCAAGGGCCTCAACGAGGGTTTGTAGCGCCCTCGCTCTGGCGGCGTGTGTCGTGGGTAACACCGGCCCTCGCGGTCCTGGCGTCGTTGCCGAACCGGCCGACTCGAAACCAGTAGTTAGACGGCGTGCTAACGGGAAGTCTCTGGGGAGGGACAACGTGTCGCGTTTGAAATCGATCCTAGCGAGTGACGACTGGTCGGCCGTGCTGATTGGCGGCGGGCTGCTTACGGTTTCGCTCCTGTTGGTAACGGCGACGCTGCCGGAGGCGGCGTCCGACGCGGCGATCACCAACCCGCTTGACGGCTGGTTCGCAAAGCCCGGCAAGTGGGAGTCCAACCCCGTCGCCGCCTTGTGGAGCTCGGCGCGCGACAACGAGCTGCTGGGAATCGGCGGCGCGTTTGCCGCTGGACTGGTGCTGTTCGGCGCGGTGGTCGCCGCCCGCGGAGATTCGTGGGCAGCCTTCGCCAAGGCCTTTGCTGGGTTGTTCGCCCTGGGGTTGCTGGCGCTGATGATCACCAGCCAGGCGGCTATCAAGGCGTACAACCTGGAGTACGCGTTGTGGGCCCTGGCAATCGGCCTGGCGATCAGCAACACGGTCGGCCTGCCGGACTGGCTGCGGCCGGCGGCGCGGACCGAGCTGTACATCAAGACCGGCCTGGTGCTGTACGGCGCGAAGGTGCTAATCGGCGAGCTCTACCAGCTAGGCCCGCCCGGCCTGGCCGTGGCGTGGGTCGTGACGCCGGTCGTGCTGATCACCACGTACTGGTTCGGCCAGCGGGTGCTCGGCATCGAGTCGAAGACGCTCAACATGGTGATCTCTGCCGACATGAGCGTGTGCGGCGTGTCGGCCGCCATCGCCACGGCGAGCGCCTGCCGCGCGAAGCAGAAGGAGCTGACGCTCGCGATCAGCATCTCGCTGCTGTTCACGGTGGTGATGATGATCCTGCTGCCGATGGCCGCGGTGGCGCTCGGCCTGAGCGAGGAGGTCGGCGGCGCGTGGATCGGCGGCACGATCGACTCGACCGGCGCGGTGGTCGCGTCCGGCCAGGCATTAGGCGAGCGGGCCGCCACCGTGGCGATCACGATCAAGCTGATCCAGAACCTGCTGATCGGCCTGACCGCGTTCGGTGTTGCGGTCTACTGGGTGCGGTTTGTCGACCGCGACTCGGACGTCAAGCCGAGCCTGTGGGAAGTCTGGACGCGGTTCCCGAAGTTTGTCATTGGGTTCTTGGGGGCGTCGCTTGTGTTTTCGATGGTCCAGGCGTGGGCGCCCGGCGGCGAGTCGATCGTCAACGCGGCGCTCAAGCAGGGGACCGAGCCGCTGCGTTCCTGGTTCTTCTGCCTGGCGTTTGTCAGCATCGGCCTGGAGAGTAACTTCCGCGAGCTGGCCCACGCGATCGACGGCGGCAAGCCGCTCGTGCTGTACGTGTGCGGCCAGTCGCTCAACCTGGCCCTGACGCTGGCGATGGCCAGCCTGGTGTTCTAATTCCAAATTGTTCGTTCGCGGTCAGCGCCGCGACAGCGAGGAAAGAGTTGGCGAGAGATGGAGTGGTTGGATTCGCTGCCGGTGGGTGTGCTGGCCCTGTTGATCTTCTGCCTGCGGATTTTTGATGTCTCGCTTGGCACGGTGAGGACCATCGCGGTCGTGCAAGGCCGGTCGACCGTGACGGTGCTGCTCGGCTTCATCGAGGTGCTGGTGTGGGTCACCACGGTGACGCACGTCGTGCAGCGGGCGACCGGCAACCCGGTGCTGCTGGTCGCGTACGCGGGGGGCTTCGCGGCGGGCAACGCGGTCGGCATCGCGGTCGAGAAACGCCTGGCCCTCGGCGCAGTGATCGTGAGGTTCGTGTCCCAATCGGCCGGGCAGGAGGTGGCCGAACTGCTGAAGCGGCGGTCGCCCAAGGTGTTCCAGTTCGAGGGCCGCGAGCACCTGGCGCCGGTCACGCTGATCTACGTGCCCGCCCGGCGCCGCGACGCGCGGCGGCTGATCAAGCAGGCGATGGAGATCGACCCCAGCCTGTACTACGCGGTCGACTCGGTCCGCGAGTCGAACTGGAACCAGCCGAGCCCCGCCCTGCCGACCGGCTGGCGGAGCGTGGCGAAGAAGAAGTAGGGCTGGGGGCGCCCGGCGCCACTTTGCGCAAACTGGGCGCCGAGAGAACCGTCGCCCGAGCCGCTTCGTAGGAACAGGAGAGCCCCCGTGTTGACGCGGGCGGGCCGCGAGCGGGGGCCGGATTGCTTTGGGGCGAGCCGCCCCGAAGGAGGCTGCAATGTTACGGTCGATGGTTCCTTGGCGGGAGAGGTTCCCCGCCACGTTCTCCCGGTTTGAGAACGAGATGGAAGACCTCATGGAACGCTACCTCGGCGCGGGCGAAGACTGGTCGGTCAACCGCTTCACGCCCTCGCTCAACGTGACCGAGACCGACAGGTCGTACGAGGTCACCGCCGAGCTGCCCGGCCTGGCGCCCGAAGACGTGTCGGTCGAGATGACCGGCGGCACGCTGGTGGTCTCTGGGGAGAAGAAGGAAGAGAAAGAGGAGAAGGGCAAGACGGTTCACCGGGTAGAGCGGAGGCACGGCGAGTTCCGCCGCGTCGTGCAGCTCCCCGACGCCGCCGACAGCAAGGGCGTCGAGGCGACGTTCGAGCACGGCGTGCTGACTGTGAAAGTCCCCAAGAGCGTCGAACAACGCCCCAAGAAGATCGCCGTGAAGTCGCCCGTGAAGTCAACCGAGAAATGACGTCGCGGCGCCTTCAGCGGGCGCACCCCCCGCGGTCGCGCAAGCGCACGGCCGCGGGATTCTTGCAAACTACTCGGTAGTGACTTTGAGTTTGATTACCGAGTCGATCGGATCGGGCGCCTGCTCGGGAAGCGTCAGCGTGAATTGCGTCTCGGTGGCGTCGACCTGCAGTTCAGACCCGTTGGCGAGTAGCTCCGCGGTAGCTGCCTTCAGCCCACCCAACGGCGCAGTCAGGCGTCCGTCCTCGGGCCAGTCGAACACGTGCAGGTACAGGGACCCCGCGTCGCCGTCTCGCTTGACGGTGCAGCGGCCCCAGGGGATTTCGATTGGGCTGGCGGACGTGCCGTAGATCGACTCGCCGTTGACGCGCATCCACTCGCCGATCTGGGCGAGCCGCTCCAGGCTGGCCGCGGGGATTTCGCCCTCGGCGGTCGGGCCGACGTTCAGCAGGTAGTTGCCCCCCTTCGACGCGATGTCGACCAGGTTGCGGACGAGCGTCTCCGTGGACTTCCATTTGTGGTCGTCGGCACGGAAGCCCCAGGTGTCGTTCATCGTCATGCACGACTCCCAATCGACGCCCGGCAGGCCGGTCGCGGGGATCTGCTGCTCGGGCGTGCCGAAGTCGCCGGCGTACTGCTGGTCGCCCTTGCTGAGGCCCTCCATGCCCTTGCGGCCTTTGCCGACGCGGTTGTTGATGATCAGGCTCGGCTTGAGGCCGCGGAGGTAGCTGTAGAGCCGCTTGCCGTCTGGCTCGGTCCACCAGTCGGGCCACTCGCCATCAAACCACAGCACCTCGGGGTCGCACGATTCGAGCAACTCGGCCAGCTGCTGCTCCATGTACTTGATGTACTCGGCCTTGCGGCCCTCTTTGATCGTCGACGGGTTGTAGCGGCCGTCGGCGCTCTTGCCCTGCGCGGGGTGGTGCCAGTCCATGATGGAGTAGTAGGTGCAGAACTTCAGGCCCTCGGCGCGGCACGCCTCGGACAGCGGCCGCAGCAGGTCGCGCCCGTAGGGAGTCGCGTCGACGACGTCCCACTCGGTGGTCTTGGTGTCGAACAGGCAGAAGCCGTCGTGGTGTTTAGAGGTGATCACCACGTACTTCATACCGGCCTGCTTGGCCGCCTTGGCCCAGGCGGCCGGATCGTACTTGGTCGGGTTGAACTGCGCGGCGAGCTGCTCGTACTCATCGACCGGGATGTCGGCGGTGTTCATGATCCACTCGCCGATCCCGGCCTGCTTCTCGCCATTCCACTCGCCGGCCGGCGCCGCGTAGAGCCCCCAGTGGATGAACATCCCGAACCGGGCGTCCCGCCACCAGGCCATCCGGGTGTCGGCTTCGTCGGCAGGGAGCGCGTGACCAGCTGCCTGTTCCGCGGGTTCGGCTGACGCGGCTTGGGGGAAGTTGGCTGCAAGAATCGCAAGCAGCAACGGCAACATTCGGCGGCGCATGACGGTAGAGCTCCAGAGGAGATGGACAAGAAGCTAGCGGCTCGCACTCGACCCGGGCGCCGCGTTACTCGCTGACGTGCTCGAGCACCGCGTAGCAGCCGGGGTTCCAGCCGTAGCATAGCACGTACAGCTTGCCGCCGACCACCACGCCGGCCGCGTTGTGGATGTGGTCGAACTCCTTGATGCCCAGGTCTTCTTGCGGGCGGAGCGTGGCGATCACTTTATCGCCCCGCACGAGTTTCACCACGCCGGGCTCGCCGTCCTTGCCCTGCAGGCAGCCGACTACCGCGAGCTGCTCGCCCTGCCAGTCGACGAAGTCGACGTCGCACGGGTTCGCGTCGACGAGGTCGATCGAGCCGAGGAACTCGCCCTCCTGGTTGAACCGCTGCAGCCACTGCCGCTCGCGGTCGGCGATCACCAGCGCGTTGTCGGCCGGGTCGAGCGTGACGCCGTGGTTGGTGGAGAACTTGCCGGAGGTGCGGCCGTCGCCGGGGACCGCGCCGCCGAAGTAGAAGTCCTCGTACTCGGCCTTGTCGACATCGGCGGTCAGCACGTACTTGCCGGGCGAGTAGCCGTCACAGACGACCATCCGGCCGCCCGCCGCGAACTCGACGTCGGTCGGGCGGTAGGGGTTTGCTTCGTCCCGGTAGTAGTCGTTGACCGCCGGGCGGCCCATCCGGGCGATGTCCTGGCCCTCTTTGCTGATGATGTGGATCTCGGCGTGCTCGTTGTCGGGCAGCACGAGGACGCCGCCGTCGCGGTTGAGATAGGCCGTGTTGTGCAGCCCGCCGGTCCGCACCGCCTCGGAGCTGGGGATGACGGTTTTGGTCTTCAGGTCGGCCGAGATCCGCACGGGGCCGCAGTTCTTCAGGCCGAAGTAGATCTCGCCGTTCGGGGCCTTCGCGAAACCGCCGTGAGCCTTGACCAGGTGCTCGTTGACCTCGGCCGGCAGCTCGCTGAGCTCAGCGTTGTAGCGGAAGCGGAACTCGCCGGCGCCGGTCACCGCGTCGGCCGGCGGGGCGGCGGTGGAGGTCTGTTCGGGCGTGGCTTCTGCGTGCACGTGCCCGTCGTGGGCCAAGGCCGCGGTGGGCGCGCAGAGCAGGAGTAGAACGGCAGTGGTGCGGAACGGCATGACAGACTCGCAGCGGTGGGAGGTCCAGGAAGTGACGGCCAAGGTCGCCAGGGTCGCGACGACCACCACTGTAGCTGCCGCCGCGGCGCGGAGCTAGTCTGCCGCAGCGGGCCGCCGCGCCGGGGCCTACTCCTTGAGCTGGAACAGGCGGCTGAGCGCGTCGAGCAGCTTGCGGGGCGAGCCCGATTTCGACTCGTCGCGGAGCGACTCCATCGGCGCGTGCAGCATCTTGTTGACCAGCCGGTCGGCGAAGCGGCGGACCTCGTCGCGGGCGTCGCTGTCGAGTTCTGGCAGCTTGTTGAATAGCCGGTCGAGCTCCAGCTCCTTCGGCTCTTCCAGCCCGCTGCGGAGCCGGGCGATAACCGGCGCCGAGATCCGGTGCCGGGCGTCGACGAAGAACTTCTCACGCTCTTCGTCGATGATCCGCTCGGCCAGCGGCAGCTCGCGTTCGCGGGCGCTGCGGTTGGCGTCGCACGCCAGGCGGAGGTCGTCGATCGAGTAAAGGTAGACGCCGATCTCGTCGGCGATGCGGGGGTCGAAGTCGCGCGGCATCGCCAGGTCGAGGATGAACAGCGGACGCTGCCGGCGGCGGGGGGCGATCTTCTCCCGGAACTGTTCGAGCGTGACCACCGTCTGCGGCGCGCCGGTAGTGCTGATGATCATGTCGGCCCGCACGGCCTGGTCGAGCAGGTCGGAGAACGACGCCGACTCCCCCTTCCACTGGCTGGCGAGCTGGGCGGCGCGGAGCGGGTCGCGGTTGACGATCGTGATGTGCTTGGCGCCGTGGTCGGTCAGGTAGCGGAGGGTCTCGTCGGCCATCTCGCCGGCGCCCACCACCAGCACGCGTTTGTCGTCGAAGCGTTCGAAGATCCGCCGCGCGAAGTCGGCGATCGCCACGCTCGGGATGCTCACGCGGCAGCGGTGCAGGGCGGTCTCGCTGGCGACCCGGCGGCCGACCCGCAGCGCCGACTGGAAGCAGCCGTGCGTCATCGGACCGGCGACGCCCAGCTTCTGCGCCAGGTCGTACGCCTCTTTGACCTGGGCCAAAATCTGCGGCTCGCCCAGCACCATGCTGTCCAGGCTGGCCGCAACGTGGAACAGGTGGTCCACAACCTCCTCGTCCCGCAGCGAAACGAGCTCCGAGTGCACCTCCTCGACCGGCACGTGGTGCGCGTCGGCCAGGTGGCGGGCCATCAGCCGCGGGCAGGGGGGCAGGTCGTCCTCGCCCGAGGCGACGTAGAACTCTACCCGGTTGCAGGTCGAGAGCAGCACCGCCTCGTTCGAAGGACGCTCGACCCGCCAGCCTTCCAGCGCCAGCGCCGCCTGGTCGGGCGTGAAGGCGAGTCGCTCGCGCACCGCCACCCCCGAGCGGTGGTGCGAGCAGCCTATCATGCGGAGCTTCATGTCAGTTGCCGTGGCGGTTGGGGCGGCTCAACACGCGCCGCGTGCGAGCTGCCGGTCCACAGCAGGGAGGCCAGCACGATCACCAAGAACCCGAACGACGCGACCGTCAGATAGGCGACTTTTCGTCCCCGCCGCGCGCCGGGGTACAGCCAGCGGAACAGCTCTGCGGCAACTAACCACAGCAGCATGACGGATAGACTGATTACGAGGGGGTCCCCCCAGAGGGAGGCCCCGTCCGCGCCGTGACGCAGCCGCGTGAGCACCAGGCCGGAGCCGAACCCGCCCGCCACCAATACCGCGCTGACCCCCAACGCACGCGAGTTGAGCTGCTCGAGCACCTCCAGCGACGGCAGGCGGAACTCGTTGGCCGAGGGGAGCTTCTGCTTCAGCCGCCAGCTCTGGATCAGGTACATCACGCCCGCCAGGAATCCGACAATCACCGAGACGGTCGCCATCACCAGCAGCACGCCGTGCGTGCGGCCCCAGAAGTCCGAGGCGTTCTCCGCCGCGATCGGCCGGTCGCTGGCGACGGTCGACACGCCGACCAACGCCAGCACCAGCGGCAAGAGGAACAGGCCAATCGCCTGCCGCGGAGCCGAGAACGACGCAAATAAGTACACGCAAGCCAGCGACAACGCCGCCACCGACGCCCAGTCGGACGGGCTGGAGAGCGGCGTGTGCGAGCCCCGCGCGTGGACCGTCAGGAACGTGATGTGGGCGAACACGCCGGCGATCGCGAAGCCGAGCAGCAGCAGACGGTGCCAGCCGAAGCGGCGCACGAGGCTGACTACCTCGAGCGACAACGCCACGGCGTAGCTCGCGACAAAGCAGAACGTAGTCGTTTCGGAGAGGTTCATCGCCGCCGGTTGATGAGTCGTTATTGGTTGCGCGGGGCCGCTCAGGAATGACTCAAAAACAACTGCCGCGGTTTTCTGTTCACCGCCCCGGCTTACCCCCTCCCCCTTGGGAGAGCGACATCGGATGAGGAAGTTGTGTTGCAGGTATTCCTAGGCGGTCTTGGCTCCGCCCGCCGGCGGTTCCAGGCCGTAGTCTTTGATCTTTTTGTGCAGCGTGTTGCGGTTGATCCCGAGCCGCTGGGCGGCCTTGATCTGCACCCCCTCGCACTGTCCCAGCACCTGGGAGATCACCTCACGCTCCACCCGGTCGACGATCCGGCTGTGCAGGTCCTCGCTCTTGTCGTCGGCCTGGCTGAGGCCCTCGACCACGAGCTGCTCGGCCAGCGAGTCGAAGTCGAAACGGCGGATCGCCATGCTGTGCGGCTCGACCTCGCCGCGGACAACCGCCGGCAGCAGCTCGACCGTCAGCTCGTCCCCCATCGCCATCACGACCGCGCGTTCCACGTAGTTCTGCAGCTCCCGTACGTTGCCGGGCCAGTGGTAGTCCTGCAACGCCTCGAGCGCCTGCGGCGAGATGTGCGCGACGTAGGTGTCGTTCTCTTCATTGTAGTAGTTGAGGAAGTGTCCGACGAGCGACGGGATGTCCTCGCGCCGCTCGCGGAGCGACGGCAGGTACACCGGCACCACGTTCAGGCGGTAGTAGAGGTCCTCCCGAAAGCGGCCCTCGGTGCTCTCCTCCAGCAGGTCGCGGTTGCTGGCGGCGATCACCCGCGTGTCGACGCGGATAGTCTGGGTGTCGCCGACCCGCTCGAACTCCCGCTCCTGCAGCACCCGCAGCAGCTTGACCTGCAGGTGCAGCGTGGTGCTGTTGATCTCATCGAGGAAGATGGTGCCGGTGTGGGCGGCCTCGAAGCGGCCGGTGCGGTTCTCGATCGCCCCGGTAAAGGCGCCCCGCACGTGGCCAAACAGCTCGCTCTCTAGCAGGCTCTCGCTGAGGGCGCCGCAGTTCACACGGACAAACGGCTTCTTCTTGCGGTCGCTCAGCTCGTGGATCGCCCGCGCGATCAGCTCCTTGCCGGTGCCGGTCTCGCCGAGCAGCAGCACCGAGGCCTTCCGCGAGGCGACCTGCCGCGTGATGCGGTAGACCTCCTGCATCGCGGCGCTGGATCCGATGATGCTCGGCAGCGGCGGCTCGGTGGTTCGCTGTGGGGAAGGCGCGGTCATTACCCCTCGTTGCTGCGAGGTTCTTCGCTGGGAGTTTCGCCGCTCAGTGATTCGTCACGCAGTGATTCGATCGAGTCGAGCACCGCGCCGAGCACCCGTTGGGTGTCGGGCGACTCGGTCTCGCTGGCGTTGTAGCGGTCGTACTGGCCGACGATCTGCTGCCGGGTGAGCAGCAGGCCGTGCTTCTGCACGCTCTGGTCGAAGCCGGCGGCCGCCGCGTCGCGGGTGGCGACCGGCAGCACGTCCTGATTGGCCAGGTTGAGCAGCGAGGTCTGGCTCTCCGGTGTGCCGACCAGCGCCAGCGACGGGATGGTCGACGCGATGTCGGACGACCGGTTCACCGCGGCCAGCAGTTCGGACGAGTGGGCCCGCACGTTGTAGAAGCTCGGGCCGTCCTTCAGCAGCCGCTCGATCCAGCCGGCGGCGGCCGCGGCGTGCTCGTTCCGCTGGGTGGGCGTCGGCAGCCCGGCGGGGGCGATCTCGCGCGCCGCCTGCGCGATCGAGGTGGTCGCTTCGGTGCTGTGAGGCCGCGGGAAGGCGAGCACCCGTTCGTGCTCGCGGGCGATCTGCTTAGCGCGGTCGAGCTGGCCGTCGGCGGCCAGCAGCACCACCGGCAGGTTAGCGGTGGCGGTCAGGCGGCGGACCTGGAACAGCACCTCACGGACGTTCGGACGCAGCACGCCGGTGTCGATGATCACGAACTCGACATCGGGGTGGTCGGCGGCGTCGCACACCACGGCGGCCCCGATATTCGTGGCGATCGCCTGCACGCCGATGCCCGCCAGCCGCCCGCTGACGGTCGCGGCGTCGGCGGTCTTGGGCATGGCGACAACCGCCGCGGACTCGCCGTCGCTGCTGGCAAAGTGCAAGAGCGACTTAGTTACCTTGCTGCTGCCCGGGAACGGGCTCGTCGGGTTGATCTGCATTATCGCCTCGAGAGCGGCGAAGCGGACCGCCGGGTGCGACGCCACCAGCGCCGCCGCCAGCGGCGACGGGCGTCCGTCGTGCGTGGCGAGCACCGCGGGGTTGCGGCGGCTGCCCAGCTCGGCGGCGATCGCGATTGCCGACCCGGTGAGCGATTCTTCGGTCGCCAGCTCGAGCGCCTGACTAAGCGTCTCCGCAGGCAGATCGGCAGCGGCGGGGCCGGGCAGCGTCGCGGCGACGCCACGGTTGTCCAGCAGCCACTCGGCGTGCAGCCGGTAGGCCACCGCCAGCGTGGCGTGGTCGGGATCGCCCTGATTCAGGTTCCACAGGTCGGCGGCGAGCTCCGCGGTGCGGAGGTGCGCCGCGTCCTCACGCGAGACGCCCGCCGACACAACGGCGGCGTCTCCCGCGGCGAGGTCTTGGTTCCAGATCCACGCGGTGGCGCCGCCCTCCTGGGCCCCGGTTCCCGGGACACCGCGGCGGGCAGGCACGCCGGCGTTGGCGTTAACGATGGCGTCGCGGAGCAGCGGCTCGGCGCTAGTGGGCGAGAACGCCACGCCGGTCAGCTCGCTGAGCGACCACCGGGCGGCGGCGCCAACCGGCTCGCTGCCCTGAGCGCCCGCGGCGATCGCGGCCAGGCGGGGGATCGACGCGCGGTCGCCCATCTGGCCGAGCGCCCACGCGGCCTGCTGACGCACGGCGGCGTTGGGCGAGTCGAGCGCGGCGGCGACCAGCGGGGTCGACAGCGGCTTCATCCGCACCAGCGCCTCGCGGAGGCGGCTCTGCTGCTTCGCGTCGTCGGCGGCGGCCAGGGCGGTGATGGTCGCCAGGGCGCCGTCAACGCCGGCCGCCTGCAGGCCCTGCAGCGCGACGCGGCGGGCGGCCTTGTCGCCGGTGGCGTACTGTCGGGTCAACTCACTCAGGCGCCCGGGGTCGGCGGCGGCTGCGCCGGCTGCCTCGAAGCACTTGCCCGCGAACTGGTCGGCCGCGGGGCCGAGCTCGGCGGCCCGCGCCAGGCGGTGGATCTTGGCCGCGCCAAACTGCGCGACCAAACCGGCCAGCTGCTCGCCGGTAAGGCTCATGCCGGCCAGCTCGTCCATCAACGGCTTGGCCAGCTCGCCCTCGCCCAGGTTGACCAGCACCAGGAGGTCGCGGACGTAGTCGGCGGGCTCTTCGCGTTCGTTGCTGAGTGCGTAGCCGGCGGCGCGGCTCGGCGCCGCGGGGACGACATCATCAAGGTCGGTCTGCGCAACCGCTGGGGTGACGGCGAGCAACGACGCTGCTGCCAATGCACAGAGGGCGGAAATGGGAAGCCGAAGATTCATGCTGTGGGACTCGGGATGCTGGCTAATCTCTCAGGCGATCCTTCCAGACGGCAATCTGTTCCTCAACCTTGGTGGGGTTGGTGCTTCCGGTGCTGCAAAACGCTTTCACGGCGTTCTCAACGCCGAGTACCTCGTAGACCGACTCGTCGAGCAGCTCGTGGGCCGACTTGAAGAAGTCGACCGGCAGGTCCGAGAGCCGCTCGCCCCGCTTCATCGCCGCGCTGACCAGCTTGCCGATCAGCTCGTGGGCGGTCCGCTGCGGCACGCCCTGGTGGATCAGGTGCTCCATGAGCGTGGTGGCGTCGAGGTAGCCGTGGTCGAGCCGGGCCTCGATCGATTCCCGCTTCAGGTCGGCTCCGGCGGCCAGCGGGGCAGCCAGCTCTAGGCACGCGCGCACGGTGTCGGCCGAGTCGAACACCCGCTCTTTGTCTTCTTGCAGGTCGCGGTTGTAGGCCAGCGGCAGCGACTTCACCAGCACCAAGAGCGACGTCAGGTTGCCGTCGACCCGGGCGGTCTTGCCGCGGATCAGCTCGAGCACGTCGGGGTTGATCTTCTGCGGCATGATCGAGCTGCCGGTGCAGAACTGCTGCGGCAGCTTGATGAAATCGAACTCGATGGTTGCCCACAAGATCCACTCTTCGGCCCACCCGCTCAGGTGGGTGGCGACCAGCGACAGGCAGAACGCAAACTCGATGGCGAAGTCGCGGTCGCTCGAAGAGTCGAGGCTGTTGGCCACCAGGCCCTCGAACGACAGCTCCTTGGCGACCAGCTCGCGGTCGATCGGCATCGTGGTGCCGGCCATCGCGGCGGTGCCCAGCGGCAGCTGGTTGACCCGCTTGCGGCAGTCGGCCAGCCGCTGGCGGTCCCGCTCAAACTTCTCGCAGTACGCCAGCCAGTAGTGGTTGGCGAGCACCGGCTGGGCCCGCTGCAGGTGGGTGTAGCCCGGCAGGATGACGCCGGCGTCCTTCTCGGTGCGGCTGATAAAGGCGTGCTGCAGGATCTTCAGCCGCTTGTCGATGGCGTCGATCTCGTCGCGGACCCACAGCCGGAAGTCGGTGCTGACCTGGTCGTTGCGGCTGCGGCCGGTGTGCAGCTTGCGGCCGACGTCGCCGATCTTCTCGACCAACGCCCGCTCGATGTTCATGTGGACGTCTTCCAGCTCCCGCTTGAACGGGAACTTGCCGGCCGCGATCTGGTCGCCGATCGCCGTCAGGCCCGACACAATCTGCTTCCGCTCGTCCGCCGTCAGGATGCCCACTTCTGCCAGCATCCGCGCGTGGGCAATCGAGCCCCGGATGTCGTGTTCGTACAGCCGGCGATCGAAGCTCACGCTCTCGGTGAACTCTTCCACGCGTTCGTCGGTGGCGGACTCGAAGACTCCGCCCCAAGGCTTATCAGACACGGTAGGCAGTCGGCGGGTAGGAGGGTGAGAGAGCCAGAATGCGGTGGGCATAAGCAGGGCTTGCGCCAACTTGTTTACGGTAAACGGCTTACGTGATCAAGTCAACGAGCCCCGGGCAGCCGAAGCCTAAATAATAGGCACATTCGGTATAAGCAAATGGCCAACTCTAGCGTGGCTAACGGTTGGGCCGCGTTTGGGGCCAACCTCGGCCTCCGCTGGGTCTGCGCTGGGCCTGGCGGTTTTCCTGCGCGACTTTGCCAAGATCTCCCCCAGGCGGGCGAAGTCCCAATCGAATAAGCTAGACAGCCAGCCCCCGACCCCTCCACACAGGCCAACCATATGCTCCCCATGCTCGCCCAAGAAGCCTCGCTCGCCGAGCAGGTCTCCATGAACGGGAGCCTCACCCCGGACCAGGTCTTCGTGCTGCTGATCGTCGGCATCGGCTGCGTGACGGCGGCGCTGATTGTGGTGTTCTGCGTCTTCTCGGGTCTGGTCGCCTCGCTGCAGAAGAGCCGGATGGAGATCGACCTGAAGCACGAGATGCTCGACCGCGGCATGTCGGCCGACGAGATCGCCACCGTGGTCAAGGCGAGCAAGCCGACCGACTTCCTCGAGCGGCTGGCCGACCGCCGGCGGTGCTAGTGTTCTTTCCTGCAGCAGGTGCTCTAGGCCCGGCGTTTACGCCGGGTCGTGGGAGTCGCTATCACCCCATCAGGCCCGTTCACGGGCCTTCCGTCCCGGCGGCTTGAGCCCGTTGGCCCTGCTGGAGCCCCGTGAACGGGGCTCCAGCAGCGGAGTGTGACCAGGCAAACCCCGGCATGAATGCCGGGGCTAATCGTGCCGGGGATCCAACACGGCAGGTGTTTTCTCGGCTTTTTTCAGAATCGCCGCGGTTCGATCGGCGATAATCGGCCTCGGTACAGGTAGCGGCAAGGGTTCCAAACGCCGCGACGCACCCTGGAGAGCCCGATGCCGACCACTGCCAGACGCCTGCTGACCAGCGCGCGGACACGCCGCACCACCGCCAGCCCGATCTCCGCGACCGACGGCGAGCTGTTGATGCGGTTCCGCCGCGGCGGCGACCCCCAAGCCCTGGCCGAGATCCTCGACCGCCACGCCGCGATGGTGTGGGGCGTCTGCCGCAACGTGCTGCACCGCGAGGCCGACGCGCAGGACGCGTTCCAGGCGACCTTCCTGATCCTGCTCCGCCGCGCCGACAGCATCCGGGCGAGCGAGTCGGCCGCTGGCTGGCTGTACCGGGTCGCCCTCCGCGCGGCGTGTGACGCCCGCCGCGCCCGGCTGCGCCGCCGCGAGGCGCCGCTCGACGACGAGCCGCTGCAGCCCGAGCCGGCGTTCCCCGACATCGAGCGCCGGCAACTTTCCGCCGCGCTGATGGAGGAGCTGCGTGCTCTTCCTGACAAGTACCAGACGCCGCTCGTGCTGCGGTACCTAGAAGGCCTCAGCCGCCAGGAGATCGCCGACCAGCTCGACACCACGGTCGCCACCGTGCAGGGCCAGCTGGTCCGCGGCAAGCGGCAGCTCCGCTCGCGGCTGATCCGCCGCGGCGTGTCGCTCTCGGTGGCGATGGGCGTGCTGGCCGCCAGCCGCCCGGCCGAGGCGGCGCCGGTCGGCCCGGTGCTCAGCTCCGGCGGCGCGATCGCGTCGCACTCGGTGATCGTCCAACAACTGACCCTCAGCGGAGCCCGCTCGATGATGATGGCAGCCTACGCCAAGCCCCTGGCCGTCGCCGCGACGATCGCGATCGCCGCGTTGGTGGCCACTGCCGAAGACCAATCAACCCTAGCGTCAAACGCTGTGGCGGGGCCCGCGTCGAATCTCACCGTGCAACTCGACGCCACGCCGGTGGATGCCGACGAAGGGGCTTCGGTCGCCATGACGCTACCCGCGGCGCCGATCGTCGAGGCGGACGCTGCCGAACCCGTCGACGCCACGCCCGTCGCCGTCACTCAAGCCGAACCCACCGGCGCCAATCGAGACGCCGACCAAGACGCAGCCGCTCCGCAGCAGGAACTCGTCGACGTGTACCGCCACTTGGTCGAAATGGTCCGCCAGCAGCACGAGCAGGGAGTCGCGTCCACACTCGCACTGCTCACGGCCGAACGGCGTTACGCCTCGGCCGTGGCAGAGCTGCACCAGATCCACGGTGAGCGAGAGGAGGCACTTCGCCAGCTCAAGGTCGCGGTCGACCTAGCGGAGCGGCGTTCGGAACTAATGCAACATGCCGCCCAGTCGGGCGAGCCGGCGAGCATCGACGACCAGTTTGACGCCGCCGAGCAGCTGACGCGGGCGAAGCAGGCGTTGGTGGCGGCCCAGCAGCAAATGGTCGCTAACGCCGAGGCCCTCGAGGCCCAAGCCCGGGCGGTAGAGATGCAGCGGCGGATGGGGGAGTTGCAGAACCAATCGGCGGAACTGCGGGAGACGAACCCCAAGCAACCGTCGTCGGCAAGGCAGGCAGAGGATATGGAGTTGCTCGCCGCCTTGGCGGCGGATTCGAAGTACCAGTACCTACAGCAAAAAAAGCAGTCTTACGAGCAGTACTTGGCGGACATGAAAGCAATGAGCGGGGTGGGCGAGCACAAGTTCCGCCAGATTCAGAAGCAGGCCGACGCCGTTTCCGATCAGCTTGCGGCGTATCGAGCCCAGTTCGAGGCAGCGCTGCGAGCGAAGGATCTCGGAGGACGCACAGGAAGCGATCCGGAGGGGCGAGAGATTGAAGCGATGCCGGTCGTGCCGGAGCGCGATCAGTACGGGCCCGAATCGACGATGAAGCAGGGGAACTGGAACGCCGAGCACGAACCGTCGGAGCTAGATCCGAAGGGCTGGGCCGTCATCGCTGATCTGCGGCTCGGAGAGCACATGCCGGTGCTGCTGCCCGGCGATCCGCGGCCTCGCCCGCACATGAAGCTCGTCCGCATGGCGGCGAATGGGCACGACGGTCACTTTTCGGCCCTGATGTCGGTTGTCGACCCCGGTACCGACTCAAACGGCCTCGCGGCTAATTTGGGGGGCAACCCAACGAGAGTCGTAGTGCGTGGTGAGGTGTGCGAACTTCGACAACTTGGCCCCGGGTTGCGGCCAGAATCGGCATTGGTCCTGCTGCGCTGCGTGCGGGGGCGCACCAACACGGAACTAGAACAGGCGTTGCCAAACTACATAACGGCGACGATGGTGTTGACTAGGTCCACGCTTCGGCCGGGAGAGCAGCGACAAGTTGCAAGGCTCGAAGAACAACTCCAGGATACACAACGTCAATCCGACCGCGCTCGACTAGAAGCCGAGCACCAGAGGCAGGTTGCCGAAGAACAGGTTCGAGAGATGCGGAGCCGGCTAGAGGAGCAGGCACGCCAGATCGAGGAGCTCACCAAGCAACTCAAGTTGCAAGCTCCTGGCGATAAACCAGCGCAGCACGATGAGCCGCAGGCAGAAGCGGACCGACCCGCGCTGGAAGATCTTCCGGAGGTCGCCAACTCGAAGGTGTATGTCGTGGGAACCTACAACGGACCGGAGGACAAGCCGCTGGTGGTGCGCGTCACCAAGACAGGCGAGCCGCTCACGGTGGTGCTGAGTTCTTACTACTGGCAGGACTGGAAGCTGGAGGTCGGCGAGGGGGTCGACCTGAAGCGGGTGATCGTGGCTGGCTACAACGAGCAACGCATCGACGGCGTCATCGACGGGTTGCCGGAGGGGGTCCCGTTGGACGTCTACACCTATTTCCCGACCAAGCACGCCCGCAACGATATTCGGCGGCCGGACGGGGTCGAAGACCGCGCCTTCTTCTGGGCCTACAAGGAGCACAGCCCTGAGTACTTCGACCTGGCCGACAAGCTGAGGCAGATCACCGGCCGAGAAATCGAGTCGTTCCAGGGCGACTACACGGCGCAGTCGTTCGAGATCAAGTAGGCCAAGACGCCGGCCCGTTGGTGAAGGATTCCCGCGTGGCGGGCGAAGCGGGCATGGCCCTTGCTAAGGAGGGCAAATTCCTTACCCCGGTAGCCGGTTGTCGACCCGCCCATCGGCGTGATAACTTGGAGCGATTTTACCCGCTCCAGCGGAGGGTCCCTGGGAAGCGTCCCCCCTCTGCCATCCGCCTTCCCCACTGCCGACCGTGCCACGACGCGACGATATCCACAAGATTCTGCTCCTGGGCAGCGGCCCGATTGTCATTGGTCAGGCCTGCGAGTTCGACTATTCCGGCACCCAGGCGTGCAAGGCGCTCCGCGAGGAGGGCTACGAGGTCGTGCTGGTCAACTCGAACCCGGCCACGATCATGACCGACCCGGCGACGGCCGACCGCACCTACATCGAGCCGCTCACCTGGCCGATCGTCGAGAAGATCATCGAGAAGGAGAAACCGGACGCCCTGCTGCCGACCCTCGGCGGGCAGACCGCGCTGAACCTGGCGATGGAGCTCGACCACCACGGCGTGCTCGAGAAGCACGGCGTGGAGATGATCGCGGCCAACGCCGACGTGATCGACAAGGCCGAGAACCGCGAGCGGTTCAAGGCCGCCATGGACAAGCTCGGCCTGGGCGTGTGCAAGGGCAAGACGGTCCAGACCCTCGAGGCGGCCCGCGAGTGGATCGAGCACATCAGCCTGCCGGCTATCATCCGGCCGAGCTTCACAATGGGCGGCTCGGGCGGCGGCATCGCCTACAACCGCCAGGAGTTCGATCAGATGGTCCGCCGCGGGCTGGACCTGTCGCCGACCACCGAGGTGCTGATCGAGGAGTCGATCCTCGGCTGGAAAGAGTTCGAGATGGAGGTGATGCGCGACGCGGACGACAACGTTGTGATCATCTGCGCGATCGAGAACTTCGACGCCATGGGGATCCACACCGGCGACTCAATTACCGTGGCGCCAGCCCAGACGCTCACCGACAAAGAGTATCAGCGGATGCGCGACGCGTCGCTGGCGGTGATCAGGGAGATCGGCGTCGAGACCGGCGGCTCCAACATCCAGTTCGCGATCAACCCCGAGGACGGGCGGATGATCGTGATCGAGATGAACCCCCGCGTGAGCCGCTCGAGCGCGTTGGCGAGCAAGGCGACCGGCTTCCCGATCGCCAAGATCGCCGCCAAGCTGGCGGTCGGCTACCGGCTGCACGAGCTCCCTAACGACATCACCCGCGAGACCACCGCCTGCTTCGAGCCGACGATCGACTACGTCGTGACGAAGATCCCGCGGTTCGCGTTCGAGAAGTTCCCCGACGCCAACGACAAGCTCACCACGCAGATGAAGAGCGTCGGCGAGACCATGGCCATCGGCAGCACGTTCAAGGAGAGCTTCCAGAAGGCGTTGCGGGGGCTGGAGGTCGGCGCGTTCGGCTTCGGCTGCGACCAGTCGGACCTGTGGTACGGACCCAACGGCGAGCCGGGCGAGGAGCGCCCCGACGAGGAGGAGATCCGGGCGCAGTTGGCCTCGGCCGGCCCCGACCGCATCTGGCACGTCCGCTACGCGTTCAAGCTCGGGCTGTCGGTTTCCGAGGTGTTCGAGATCACCGGCATCGACCCCTGGTTCCTCGACAACCTGCACGAGATCGTTGAGACCGAGGACGCGCTGCGCGAGTTGGTCGCCGAAGGTGGGTTCTCCTGGGACGCCATTTCCGACGCGCAGCTCCGCACGGCCAAGCGGTTCGGCTTCTCCGACCGCCAGCTCTCTACCATCTTTGGCCGCAGCGAGCTGGAGGTGCGGGCCGAGCGGATCAAGCGGGGCATCCAGACCGCGTTCAAGTCGGTCGACACCTGCGCGGCCGAGTTCGAGGCCTACACCCCGTACTTCTATTCGACCTACGAGGACGAGGACGAGACCCCGCCCAAGGCCGCCGGCGCGAAGCGGATCATGATCCTCGGCGGCGGCCCCAACCGGATCGGCCAGGGCATCGAGTTCGACTACTGCTGCTGCCACGCCAGCTTCGCGCTGCGTGAGCTGGGCATCGAGTCGATCATGGTCAACTCGAACCCCGAGACCGTCAGCACCGACTACGACACCTCGGACCTGTTGTTCTTCGAGCCGCTGACGGTCGAGGACGTGCTGAACATCTGCGACCGCGTGCAGCCGGACGGCGTGATCGTGCAGTTCGGCGGCCAGACCCCGCTCAACCTGGCGCGGGCGCTCGAGGAGTCGGGCGTGCCGATCATCGGCACCAGCGTCAGCGCGATCGAGGACGCCGAGGACCGCGAGAAGTTCGCCGCGCTGCTCGAGCGGCTCGGCCTGCGGCAGCCGGCCAACGGCATCGCCCGCACGATGGACGAGGCCCGCCGCATCGCCGGCGAAATCGGCTTCCCGGTGCTGGTGCGTCCGAGCTTTGTGCTCGGCGGCCGCGCGATGGAGATCTGCTACGACAACGCCCAGCTAGAGAAGTTTGTCGCCGTGGCGTTCATCGCGGCCCAGGGCCAGCCGGTGCTGATCGACAAGTTCCTGGAGGGCGCCACGGAGGTGGACGTCGACGCCATCGCCGACGGCGAGACGGTCGTCGTGCCCGGCATCATGGAGCACATCGAGGAGGCCGGCGTGCACTCGGGCGACTCGGCCTGCTCGATCCCGGCCTACAGCCTGCCGGGGCCGGTGCTGGCCGAGATCCGCGAGGCGACCGTTGCGCTCGCGATGGAGCTCGGCGTGAAGGGCCTGATGAACGTGCAGTACGCCGTGCGTTGGGAAGACGAGAAGCCGGTCCTCTACGTGATCGAGGTAAACCCCCGTGCGAGCCGCACGGTGCCGTTCGTCGCCAAGGCGACCGGCCTGCCGGCGGCCAAGGTTGCCGCCAAGGTGATGGCCGGCGTCAGCCTCAAAGAGCAGGGCGTCACCGAAGACCCGATCCCGGCGCACGTCTCGGTGAAGGAAGCGGTGTTCCCGTTCAACAAGTTTCAGGGGGTCGACATCGTGCTGGGCCCCGAGATGCGGAGCACAGGCGAGGTGATGGGCATCAGCCCACGGTTCAGCCTGGCGTTCGCCAAGAGCCAGCTCGCGGCGGGGACCGTGCTGCCCGAGTCGGGCAACATCTTCCTGAGCGTCGCGCCGCGTCACAAGCCGGCGGCGGTCGAGATCGGCAAGCGGCTGGCGGCCATCGGGTTCTCGATCCTCTGCACCCCGGGGACGGGCAAGGCCCTCCGCGAGGCGGGCATCGAGTGCCAGGAGGTGAAGAAGATCCAGCAGGGCCACCCGAACCTGCTCGACTACCTGGCCGACGAGAACGTCGCGCTGGTGATGAACACGCCGATCGGCAAGGGCGCCCGGACCGACGAGGGGCGCATCCGCGCCGCCGCGGTCGCGGCCGGCGTGCCGTGCCTGACCACGCTCGAGGCGTGCGAGGCGGCCACCCAGGCGATGGAGGCCCTGCGGGTCGAGGAGATGCAGGTCGAGAGCCTGCAAGAGCGGTTCAACCTGTAGGGCGCAAGACGCGAGTCGAAAACGGGGACTGGCTCGAAGCGTCGAGTGGGCCGGAACCCGGGCATCGGCAGGCCGCGCCGTGCCTGTCCCCGTTTTCGACGGACCATCGAATCACACTGTCCACCGGCGCCCCGCTTGAAAGGGGGACAGGCACGCGACCGCCGCCGCGCTTGCCCTAAGGCGAGGCCGTGCTCGGCGGTCGAGAGCCAGTCCCCGTTTCAAGCTCCCTCGGCGCTGTCATGATTAGCGGGTGAGTCGTCCTAATACTCGGAGAACCCCGGTGATGGCGGCAGAGAGCCCGTTCGACGACCACGACGAAAGTCAGTTCGTCGAGGACTGCCTGACGGAGTCTGCGTTGCCGCCGCTGCGGATCGGCCACCTGCTGCTGTGGACCGCGGTGGCGTCGGTGGTGTTCGCAGTCGTGTTCTCTTACCAGCGAACTTCCGACCAGATCGACGATCCCCGGTCGGCGCTCACGCTGATGTGGTACTTGCCGGCGAGCGCCGAGTTGTCGGCGCTGCTGGTGGTGCTGCTAGCGCGGCGGGCGGGGGTGCGAGATTGGCAGCCGGGGCACGGCCTGCTGCTGCTTAGCGGGCTCGAGGTGCTCGCCCAGCTTGTGCTGTTCGCGGTGTTTGCCGCTGCGGGTGAGGCGTCCTACTGGGTGCACTCAGTCTACCAACTGTTCCGTTTCGTGCTCGTGCTATCGGTCGGGGCGACGCTCGCCTGGCGGACGCCGGGGCGCTGGCGTTGGGTGTTCGTTTGGGCGGCGGCAGAACCGATCGCGAGGTTCTTCTCCCGACTACTGATTTACTCCTTCGTCGGCTACCAATCGGGGTACCACGGCATGGTGGCGGTTGTGTACTGCTCCATGCTGCTGCCGCAATTGGTCGCCGCTGGTTTGGTGACCGTCGGCATGCTCGGCGACCGCCGTGAGGGGAAACGCCGCCACTGGACCCACTGGATCGGTGTGGCGGGTGTCTACCTGTTTATCGTGCTGATGTTGGTCACGCTGACGGCGGTTATGTTGGGGCCCGCACCCACTGCTGGCGACCCCTGACGCACGCACGGGCGGCACGGAGTCCGGTTAGCCGGTTTAGGCGAGTCACGCCGATTAGGCCCTGCGGCGAGCGGTTTCGGTTGGCCCGGGGCGGGGTCTAGTGCTATCCTGAAGCATGCGACGCAGCCGCTCCGCGGCCCTGGTAAAGCCCACGCTCTCTAACCCGTTCTCCTGCGCCGATGCCGACCTCTTCCTACCCGCAACCAAACCGCCTGCCGGCCCGGACTCTGCTGACGGCGATTGCCGTGGCCGTACTAAGCGGCTGCGAAACCGAAAGCAAGCCTCCCGCGCCCGTGGAGCCGCCGCGTCCGGAGGCCGAGGTCAAGTTCGACCACATCTACGACGACATCGACCGGATTGTGGGCACGGAGGACAGTTCGGCCCACGATCCTGGCCCCGCCGGGGGCGCCAACACCGAGTGGAGCCACGGCGTCGAGCGGAAATTGGTGAAGCCGACCTCCGAGGACGAGAACTACCGCGGCACGATTACCATCACACGTCGCTACACGGTGACCATGTTCACCCACAACCGCGACCGCGACAAGGAAGACGAGAAGTCCCAGGACGACCGCGGCCGCGATGCTGCTGATAGCGGCGACGGGTCGGACAACGAATTCGAGATCCAGTTTGGTCAGCCGATGACCGACAAGGCGGCGCCGATCAGCAGCAGCTCGCCCATCAAGACCCGCGACGGCGAAGACGTCAAGGACTTCGAGCTCGAGTACATCGACGGCTCGTGGCGGCTGCTCACCAAGCCCGACCCCGAGACCGAGTCTGCTATCCAGGCGGCGTTCGAGTACGCCCTGCGGCGCCAGTAGGGGTAGGTGACCCTTGGGCCGCGGTGACCCTTCAGCGGCAGGCGGCCCTGCGCGGTCGCACGCCTAGCCGGCGCCGTTCCGCGAGGTCTCGAGCGTGCCCCGCTTGAACGCCTCGGCCATGGCCATCGGCACCTCGGCCTGAGCCAGCAGCACGCCGGCCCGGTTGGCCGCGACGTCGGCCTTCATCTCTTGCTCGCGGGCGATGGCGTCCGCGCGACGCTGCTCGGCAAACGCCTGAGCCTTGCGGGTGTCGGCCTCGGCCTGGTCGGCCTGCAGCCGGGCCCCGATGTTCTCGCCGATGTCGATGTCGGCGATATCGATCGAGACAATCTCAAACGCCGTGTGCGCGTCGAGGCCCCGCTCGAGCACCGCCTTGGAGATCCGGTCGGGGTTCTCCATCACCGCCTGGTGGTCCTGAGCCGAGCCGATCGCGGTGATGATGCCCTCGCCGACGCGGGCGATGATGGTCTCTTCGGTGGCCCCGCCGATCAGCTGCTTGAGGTTGGTGCGGACGGTCACCCGCGCGCGGATCTTGAGTTCGACGCCGCTCTTGGCGACCGCGCTGAGCGTGGTCCTGGGCGACTTCTCGGGGTCGGGGCAGTCGATCACCTTCGGGTAGACGCTCGTCTTGACGGCGTCGAGCACGTCGCGGCCGGCCAGGTCGATGGCCGCGGCGCGGTCGAAGTCGAGGTCGATGTCGGCGCGGTGTGCGGCGATCAACGCGTTGATCACCCGCGGCACGTTGCCGCCGGCCAGGTAGTGGGCCTCGAGCCGGCGGGTGGTGATGCCGGTCGCGGGGTCGCTGCCGACGCCGGCCTGGGTCGCCATGATCCGGGCGTCGACGATCGTCCGGGCGTGGACCTGGCGGAGGCTCATGAAGACCAAGTCGAACGGGTTCATCCACACATTGGACGACCATGCTTGCAGCCACAGCTTGCCGTAGCTGAAGATGAAGATGGCCAGTCCGATCAGCAGGACCACCACTATGAAGGTGACGGCCAGCGGGAGGAGGTCCCGGAGATTTTCAATCTGGGCGAGAATCGGTGCGATCATCGGGCGTCCGTAGAGATTAGGCGTTCTTCCTGCAGCTTGATGATAGTCGATTGCGACCGGTGGGAGAAGCTTCGCCCAGCGGGCCCCGCCTGCCCAGGCCCCGTCGCGGCCGGTCGGCGGCCCGTCAGCGCCCCGTCACCGCTCGACCACGACGATCCAGCCGTTGGCCCGCAGCGCCCGGGCAAACCAGGGGTGGGGCAGCGCGTGCCGGCGGCGGACCTCCAGCGGGATCCAGCGGCGGACGGCCAGTTCGGCGGTGCGGAGGTCGGCGCGGAGCTCGCGCTCGCGGAAGACGTGCAGGTAGAAATTGGGCACGCCGCGGTAGGGGAAGTACTTGTCGCCCAGGTCCCAGTCGCCGCCCCGCGCGCGGGGCGAGGCGGCCGCCGCCAGGCTGCGGGCGACCCACCACGGGCCGCCGGGGTCCCAGAGGTTGAACCAGAAGTTGTGCACGTGCAGCACCAGCCGCCCGCCCGGCCGCAGGACACGCCGCATGTGGGCCAGCGCCCGGCGCCGCATCTTCCGCTGGCGGATCATCCCCAGCGTGCTGAACAGGCACATCGCGTAGTCGACGCTCTGATCGGCCACCGCGTCGAGCTCGGTCAGGTTGGCCTGCAGGCACTCGACCGGCAGGCGTTCGAGCTCCGCCTTCTCGCGGACGACGTCGAGCATGTTCTGCGAGAGGTCGATCGCGAGGCCGCGGTGCCCCTCCCGCACGAGCGGCAGCAGCGCCCGGCCGGTGCCGCAGCCGAGGTCCGCGACCGTGCCGGGGCGGGAGAACTCCTCACGCAGCACCGCCTCTTCAAACTCGAACAGCGGGTTGAGGGCGTGGTAGTCGTCGTAGTCCTGCGCAACCGCGACCGACTGCGCGTAGTCCCACACGCCGCGCGGCACGCCAGGGGGCAGCTTCCATTCGGGCAGGCTCATGCCCGGTAGCATAGGGCCGCCGGGGCACTCTCGTCAGGGGCCGACCGGACCGTCATCGCCCGCTGCTGCGGACGTCGCGGATGTAGTCGAGGACCTCGAGCGTGTCGAGGTAGTTGACGATCTGCAGCGACCGGAGCGGCGACCCCACGGGGCTGTAGGTCGGGTTGTTGAACGGCCGCTGCGCCGAGAGCGGCTGCACGTAGTTGGGGTATCGCCCCGCGACGCCAGTGCGCGGGACGCGGGACGGCGTTTTCAACGACGCGGCCTCGGCGACCGACTGCCGGCGGACCGCTGAGAAGCGTTGGTTCTCTACCGCGGTCTGCTGGTGCTGACGCAGGAACTGCTGCAGCCACGCCCGGAGCTCTTCTGCGGAGAGCTTTGACAGTCGGTCTAGGTAGGCCTGCTCGACCTCGGGGGGCGACTGCCGCGAGGTGCGGAAGTACTCCTGCAGCCAAGCCAGGGCGAACTGCATCGGGGGGCTCTGCCAAACCGCCTGCCGCTCGGCGTCGTCGGCCGGAATGGGAGCGGGGCGCTGGGCGTTGTTGGGCGGGACTGCTTGCTCGCCCTCAGCCGGGGGCCCGGCGGCGGGCGCTTGGTTCGCCACGGGGACCGGGTTCGCCACGGGGACCGGGGCCTCGCCGTGGGCGACAACCCCCAGGGCGGCGAGCCAGACCAGGGCCGCCAGCGTGATTTCGAACGGCGAGACGCACATCGCGGCGGTACGCATAACAGGGCGACGGATTGGAGGGCGTGTGTCCATGTCCAGTGTACCACGTTGCTGGGGGGCGGGGCCAACAACCGGCGGCCGGCCCTACGCTTCTGGTACGCGGCTCGCGCCTGGACGTTACAGACTGGTCCGTCGGACGCTACGATTGTCGGCATGAATGAAAAGTGGGAGGTCGTTGTAATTGGCGCCGGCGCGGCCGGCATGTTCGCCGCTTGGCGGGCAGCTGCCCGGGGCCGGCGCGTGCTGCTGCTCGAGAAAAATCGCAAGGCGGGCGTCAAGATCCTGATGTCGGGCGGCACCCGCTGCAACCTGACCCACGCCGCCACCGCCCGCGACATGGCCGCCGCGTTCGGCCGCCAGGGCGAACGCTTCCTCCACGCCCCGTTTGCCTGTCTGGGCCCGGAGGACGTGGTCGACCTGTTCCACTCCTGGGGCGTGCCGACCAAGGTCGAGGAGACGGGCAAGGTCTTCCCGGTCAGCAACCGGGCGCTCGACGTCGCCCGGGCGTGCATCGCGGCGGTGCAGAATGCCGGCGCGGTGATGTCGCTCGGCGAGCCGGTCGAGCAGCTTGTCCGGGTCGGCGACGACTACGAGATCACGACCCCGGCCCGCACGGTCACGACGCCCCGCGTGGTGCTGTCGAGCGGCGGCCGCTCCTGGCCAGGCTGCGGCACGACTGGCGACGGCTACGCCTGGGCCAAGCAGTTGGGGCACAAGATTGTCCCCACGCGGCCCGCGCTCGCGCCGCTGACCAGCACCGCGACGTGGCTCCACGAGCTGCAGGGCGTCACGCTGAGCGACGTCCGCTTGAGCGCGGTCGAGCCCGGCGCGAAGCCGGCCGACACCCGCCGCGGCTCGCTGCTGTTCACGCACTTCGGGCTCTCGGGCCCGGTCGCGATGGACCTCAGCCGGGCGATCACCGAGCGCCCGGCCGCCGACTGGTCGGCCGTGTTCGACTTCACGCCGGACGTGGTTGAGGAGCAGCTCCGGGAGCGGCTGCGGAGCGGCGGCAAGAACGTGCTGGCGGTGCTGACCGAACTGCTGCCGCGGAGCGTCGTCGAGCAGCTGCTCGCCATCGCCGGCGTCCCGCCCGACCAGCGGACCGCAGAGCTCGGCAAGGCCGCGACCGGCAGGATTGTCGACGCGGTGAAGCGGGGCAGGGCGCCGCTCTCCGGGACGCTCGGTTTCAAGAAGGCCGAGGTGACCGCCGGCGGGGTCTCGCTCAAGGAAGTCGCGTCCCGCGACATGCAGAGCCGGGTCTCGCCCGGGTTGTACCTGGCGGGCGAGGTGCTCGACCTCGACGGGCCGATCGGCGGGTACAACTTCCAGTCCGCCTTCGCCACCGGCTACCTGGCGGGCGAGTCGGTCTGAGCAGACCGTGCGATTGGCTTTGTGGGGTCGACTGCGGCTATACTTGGGGGCCGAACGACAAACTCCCACTCCTCAAGAGATCTTCGCATCATGCCCGCACGCCTGCTCCTCGCGGCCGGAATCTGCCTGGCCACGCTCGCCCCGATCGCAACGCCCACACTCAACGCCGAGGAGTGGCGGCAGCTGTTCAACGGCCAGGACCTGACCGGCTGGACCCCCAAGATCCGTGGGCACGAGGCGGGCGAGAACTTCGCCGACACCTTCCGTGTCGAGGACGGCCTGCTGAAGGTGCGGTTCGATCAGTACGAGGGCCGCTACCGCGGGCGCTACGGGCACCTGTTCCACAAGGACTCGTTCAGCAACTACCGCATCCGCGTCGAGTGCCGCTCGGTCGGCGAGCAGCCCGAGGGGAGCCCGGGCTGGGCCGAGCGGAACAACGGCCTGATGCTGCATTGCCAGTCGCCCGAGTCGATGGTGCTGGATCAGGAGTTCCCGGCGTCGCTCGAGGTGCAGATCCTGGCCGGCCGCGACGACGGCCAGCCCCGCTCGACCGCCAACCTCTGCACGCCCGGGACCACGGTCTTTCTCGAAGGCAAGCTGTTCACGCCGCACTGCACGAACTCGTCGAGCAAGACCGTGCCGCACGGCGAGTGGATGACGATCGAGGCCGAGGTCCGCGGCGACTCGATCAAGCACTTTGTCGACGGCGAGCAGGTGATGGCGTACACCCGGCCGCAGCTCGACCCGAACGACGCCGACGCCAAGCGGTTGTTGGACGGCGGCGCCGAGCGAGACCTTACCGGCGGCTACATCTCGATCCAGTCGGAGAGCGCGCCCTACGACTTCCGCAAGATCGAGATTTTGGAGCTGCAGCCCTAGTCGGTCGTCCCTGGACTCAGCTCTAGCGCCCCCAAGCTCCGGGTCCCTGAGCTCCGGGTCCCCAGACGCTAGCGTGTGCCGACCGCGGCATCCAGGGCGACGAAACCACCGCCCTGCAGGGGCTTCTGACCGGCCCAGGAGCCACCGCCACGCCAGGATGTGAAGTCCTCGAAGCTGGGGGGCGCTGAGCCGTAGTGGGTCAACTCGTCGACTTGGATCACGCTGATGTCCCGCCCGCCGGCAAAGAACTCGTCAGGGAACGTCACGGCGTTGACATCGCTGGCTGCTGGGAAGGCCTGGTAGGGCTCCAGCAGCGGCGGCACGCCCGCGGCTGGCGAGCAGCAGCCGATTTCGGTGAAGTGACTCCCGGAGACACAGTTGGCCGCCAGTCGCGAGACATTGGCGCCGTGGGCGGTGAGTTCACCTGGCTCGAATTGCACGGCGGGCGGTGGCGCCGGTTGGGGGTCCGCCCCCGCGGTTGCAGGCAGGCCGGGCGTGGGCCTCGCGTTAGTGGGCCTGGTATCGGCGGAATAGTGCACGGCCACGGCGCCGCGTCGCGGTGCAGAGGCGGTCCGGTTGGGGCTAACGAATTGCTGGGCGGCGCACTCGACAGTCGCGGCGGCAGAAAACAGCAAGCAAGCGGCGCTCAGCGAGCGCCGCATCGCGCGGGCAAACATGGGCAGATTGTGCGAGGGGGTCGCGTAGGTGGGGGGAGGATCGCCTGTCACTCCGCGACGCAATGTATCGTTTGCGGGGTTAATTGCAACAATGGCCCTGCATAACCTCCGAAGATTGCGGCATGCAGTGATGCGAATTGCCGTAGGGTGGTCGGGGCCGTAGAGTATGTTTCAGGCGTCGGACCTGATCTGGCGCCTTCCGAAGTTTCGTCACAGTCACTAACCCACAAGGCAACTATGAAGTCCATTCTCAGTGCTGTCGCACTCGCCGCCGTGCTCGTCGTCCCGCAGATCGCCGCCGCGCACTGCCAGGTCCCCTGCGGCATCTACGGCGACCAGCGCCGCTTCGACGAGATGCTCGAGGACACCGAGACTATCGCCAAGGCGATCACCCAGATCGGCGAGCTCTCGGGCACGCACGACGCCACCGGCCACAACCAGCTGTCGCGGTGGGTCGCCACAAAGGAGGCGCACGCCTCGAACATCCAAGAGATCATCGGCCAGTACTTCCTCGCCCAGCGGATCAAGAGCGACAACCCGAAGTACGTCGAGCAGCTCAAGGCGGCCCACGGCGTGATCGTGGCCGCGATGAAGACCAAGCAGGCCGCCGACCCGAAGACCGCGACCGACCTCGAGGCGGCCATCAAGGACCTGTACCGCGCCTACGAGGGCAAGGAGCCGGTCGCCGAAGCGAAGCCCGCCACGCCCGCCAAGACCGTCGCGGCGACCGTGTCGGTGCACAGCCACGATGGCGAGCCCGCGCACAGCCACTAAGCTGCTAGCGCACTGTCAACAATGCAAGACGCCCCGCCGGTCTGGTTTCGGCGGGGCGTTTTTGTTTGGGTGGGCCGCACTCGCAGGCGTTCGCTTCAATTCGTTAACATCCGGCTGCAGGAGGGCTCTCCGAGCCCGATACCGCTGGCAAGGTTAGAGCGAAATCGGCCTCAGAGAGGCCTCCTACAGGTTGCCCTCAGGGGGGCGTCCCCTCAGCAACTTCCGGCGTCTGAATGTATCCAGGGCTCTCCGAGCCCTGACTAGCGAGCCGCCTGGCGTGGGAGGGATTGAACGCGGGGCTCGGCCCACCAATTTGCTGGTTCGGAGAACCAGCGATACATTCTGCCGCCTGCCTATCCGCCGCGAGGTGAAAAAGGTGTCAGACAGGCTCTGTCGAAAACCCGTCGCGTTAAAAGGATCATGATGTTGTGCGCGAGGGCCATCAAGCGTAGTTCTCGGTGTTGTCGGCGGACGCTGCGTGCGGGGACGTGGGCTCCCTGACGGCGTTTGATCATCGACATGACGGTCTCAACTTGGGAGCGGCGCCGGTAGGCGTCGCGTTGGAACCGCACCTGCATCAGCCGGCGGTAGCGGCCCCTGGCCGGCTTGTCGGTCGGCCGGCCGTGCTTGGCGGGGATGACGGTGCGGACGCCGCAAGCCTCGCGGGCGTGGCGGTGGTTGGCCTCGGAGTCGTAACCGGCGTCGGCGAGGATCGACGTCATGCCGACCCGCCTGCGGGCGTCGTCTAGCAGCGGGCGGAAGTCGGCCACATCGGGGTGAGGTCCGCGGGAGGTCTCAAACGCCAGGATGAAGTGGGTGTCGACATTGCAGATGACACTCAGCTTGGGAAAGCGGTGGTAGACCACCGTTTTCCAGGGGCTGGAGACTGCCGCCCGGCGCCTCACGAAGTACGCGCTGGCGGACGTGCACTCGAGCCCGGTGGAGTCGATCGCGGCCAGCGGCACGCGTCGGCGTCTGCCCAGGTGGCTGCAGACCGTGGCGTCCAGCAACCGTCGCGCCAGCGGCTTGAGCAGCAGCCGGTCGGCGGCCTTCTGCAGCGTGGTGTAGTGCGGGACCTTCTCCAGTTCGATCGCCGACCGCAGATCGCTGCTGTCACGCAGGCACGCCTCAACACCGCGGTAGTCGGTCTTGAGGAACTTCTTCAGCACCAGGCACGCGAACAGCTGGTGCTGCGTAAACTTCTTCGGGCTGCATCGGTGCGAGTACGCCGGCAATGCGTCCTGCGCCACCCGCCACGCCGCGTTCAGCACCGCTATCGGGGACTTGCTCGTCGTCGCCATGCACTCTCTACGAATGCTTGCGGCGGCGTTGTTTAGCTAGCAAGATGGGGTTTTCGACAGAGCATTCCTGACACCTTTGTTTCACCCACCGTGTGAATGTTTTCGCACATCCTAAGTACGGACGGCTAATAACCTTCGAGCCATCTACAATCAAGAAGATCAAGAAGGTGGTTCCAGACGGCAAGAACCCTAGGAAAGATATTGCGAATGCCAACAAGGCATATGGAAAGCCGGGTAAGTACAACTGGAGTGAAGAACTAGGTGAGCCTCACACATGGCATCATGACAGCCGACGCGGCGTAATGCTGCTAGTGCCGACCGCCGTACACGAAAAGGTTGGACACTCGGGCGGAGCCAAGCTGTGGGGGGGCGGCTACAAGTAAACAGCCGCGGTCAGTTATAAACGTGCGAAAGGTATTCATTATGCACTCGATGGTTTTTAGCAGCACTCGTCCCGGTCTCTCTGCAAGTCAAGTGCAAGCCCTGGATTCGCAACTCGGTGGTGGGCTATCGAACGATTACAAAGCGTTCCTATCCGTTTTCAATGGCGGGGTTCCTGAGCTTGGCTATTTCTACGCGGACTGGCTAGGAGAGGATCTGTGGATTGATTGGTTCTGCTGGGTGGATGAGAACTTGGCAGCTCCGGTCCATTGTGCGGAGTACGACTCGCTATCCTTTGCTCGTTACAAGTATAGCGGTATGGTTCCGGAAGATACCCTGATTATCGGGCGATGCTGCCGAGACGACCTGCTACTTCTAGGGCTTGCTGGCGCGCGACATGGGCAAGTCTTGTACAAGGACATTGCCCACTTGCCTGGTGGCGATCGCGCCGTGTGGCGTGAGCGGAAAGACGACCTTGTCTCTTCGTTGGCAGGATCATTCGGTGCTTTTCTAAAATGCCTGAAGGATGAAGAAGACTGAAACGCATTCCAATCTGAAGTGGGGCTGTCCCTCCCGAAAACTCAATCCGGGAAGCTGGGCAAGGCGGAGCGGGTGATCTAGAAGGAAGAGCCCGAACCAAGCATGCGGCTGCCTTTCGCTAGAAAGCACGCCAGCCGCCTATTGTGACGCGTCTTTTTCAGGCGGCGCGCAGGTTGAGACAGCCCGTGTAGCGGGCGGCGGGGAAAAGAGCGTCACGCCGCTTGGCGTGAGTACGTGTGGTGGAGCCCGCCGAGCACTGGCGTGGCGACGACGGGGCCAAGCTCGGGCGGCTCTTAGTTGCGGCCGGTGGGCGCATCGCCTGGTGCCACTGCCAGCTCGCTGGCAGTGTGAACCAGGTACCCGCGCCGCACTGCGAGCAAGCTGGATAGTGGCGCGCCCGCCGCAAGGGGTCCGCGCTTGGGGCGTGTTGAGTGAGTGGTTCGGGTTCGGGTTCGGCAGCTGAGTGTATCCAGGGCTCTCCGAGCCCTGACTTGCGGCCCCCGTCTCGATCTGGGGCCGTTGGCGGCGTGGCCGACCCGGCCCATTGCTGGCTCGGAGAACCAGCGGTACATTCGGCCGCCTGGCTCTCGGGGTGGGCGTTTTCTTGTGGAAAGTGCGCACCCGATGTGCTCCAATGGGTAGTGTTCGAATGTCCACTCTTGGCCAGCGCCGCGCGGGGATTGTCGCGTTGGGCCGCTGGTGCTGCGCGGTGGCGTCGGGCAGAGGGTTGGCTACCGGCGCGGCGGCTGGCCGGGGTGTTGGCTCCTTTGCTGTTAGTAGCGGACAAAACCCCCTCGGCAGGGGCTAGGTGGATTGTTGTAAGTCGTTCTGTGAAAATGGCTTGTGGCGTGCTTGGAAATGGTGCGAAGGGGGTTTTGTCCCCTTCGATCGATGTTTCGGACTTTACGAAGGAGGGCGGCTTGCGGCCGGGCGCCGCCGGGGCTCGGGCCGTCGGGGGCAGGGCCGTCGGGGGTAGGGCGACGATGGGGCGGGGTTCATCTGGGCGTGGCAATCTGCCGAGGAAGGTGGTTCCGGGTGAGGCCGCTCGGCTTGCGGGAGCAGGGCTGTTGGGCCTTGTCACCTGGGCCGAAATCGCTCAGAATCCTGGATTCCAGTTTTCTCTGGCTAGCCAAGCACTACCAAGCAAAACACCTGCCCGCCCTGAGCGACCATTGAGCGCGGGCCAATCAACCCCCACATATTTCCCGAGGAGTTCCGCGTGTCCGTACGTATCCGCATGAAGAAGATGGGCCGGACCCATCGCCCGTTTTTCCGCATCTGCGCCATGGACAAGCGGTCGCCCCGCGACGGCCGTGTGCTGGAAGAGCTGGGCACGTACGACCCGATGGTCCCCGAGACCGACGCCCGCGCCCTGCTCAAGAAGGAACGCGTGGAGTACTGGCTCGGTGTTGGCGCCCAGCCCTCGGAAAAAGTGGCGGTGTTGATCAAGAAGTACGGCCCCGAAGGCACGCACCTCGACGCCCAGAAGCAGGCCCTCGACCGTCTGGCCATGGGCCGCGAGGTTCCCGATCCGGGCGAGCCCGCTTCGCTTCCCAAGGCGCCGGAGCCGGAGAAGCCAGCCGAAGAGGCGGCCGCTCCTGCCGCTGAAGGGGCCGCCGAAGGGGCCGCTGAGGAGAAGCCCGCTGAAGAGGCTGCCGCCGAGGCGCCGGCCGAAGAGGCCAAGGCTGACGACGCCGCCCCCGCCGAGGAGGCCCCGGCTGCTGAAGAGTCGAGCGAAGAGAAGCCGGCCGAGTAGTCGTGTCGCTTCTTGCGAGGTTTGGACGCGGATGGGGTGAGTCATGCGGTTCGATGTGCTGACTCTGTTCCCGGAGATCTTCTCCGGTTACCTGAGTCAGAGCTTGCTCAAGCTGGCGATCGACCGCGGCTTGGTAAGGGTCGACCTGCACAACATCCGCGACTGGGCGCGGAGCAAGCACCGGAACGTGGACGACCGGCCCTTCGGCGGCGGCCCCGGGATGGTGCTCAAGCCCGAGCCCGTAGTGGAGTGTGTCGAGGCCGTGCAGTCGCAGCGCGACGCGGAGCAGCCGCCAGGGCGGCTGATCCTGCTGACCCCGCAGGGGCGGCGGTTCGACCAGCGTGTAGCGGAGGAGCTGGCCCAGAGCGACCGGCTGCTGCTGCTGTGCGGGCGGTACGAGGGGTTCGACCAGCGGGTCATGGACCTGTTGTCGCCCGAAGAGGTATCGGTGGGCGACTTTGTCCTCAACGGGGGCGAGGTCGCCGCGATGACGATAGTGGATGCGGTGGTGCGGTTGTTGCCCGGCGTGCTGGGCGACGAGAACAGCAGCATCGAGGACTCGTTCTCCCGCGGCAACCGGCTGCTGGAGCACGCCCAGTACACCCGACCCCGGGAGTACCGGGGCCTGGCGGTCCCCGACGTGCTGCTGAACGGGAACCACCCCGACATCGCCGAGTGGCGGCGGCAGGACAGCCTCAGGCGTACCCGCGATCGGCGACAAGACTTACTGGACTCCCCCGCGGAGGAAGGCTCTCACGAGCCGCCCGACGCGGACAGCAAATAGAACAACGATCCCGATTTTCTCGCCCCGCAAGCCAACCGGCGCTGGGGCGGACAGCGTAAGGAAAAACAAGATGAGCCAGCAGATCCTTGACCTTGTTGCGAAGGCGAGCCTCAAAGAGGACAAGCCGAAGTTCGAGGTCGGCGACACGGTCGACGTGCACAACAAGATCCTGGAAGGCAACAAGGAACGCGTCCAGGTGTTCTCGGGCGTCGTGATCGCGATGAGCGGCTCGGGCGTCAACGAGATGTTCACCGTCCGGCGGATCGTGAACAACGAGGGCGTGGAGCGGAAGTTCCCGGTCCACTCGCCGCGTATCGCCAAGATCGACGTGAAGCGTTCGGCCCGCGTGCGTCGCGCCAAGCTGTACTACCTCCGCGACCGCACCGGCAAGGCGACCCGCCTCCGCGAGCGTCGCACCGATCTCAAGTAGTCGGGCCTCAAGTAAACGGGCCTCAAGTAGTCCGGTCTGCGGCCTGACCGCAGCCGCCCGTCCCGCCAGCCGAGAGGGCGATTGTGAGTAGTCTGCTGCGCCGTGTGCAGCGCGGCCTCGCCCGGGTCGGCGCCGGGCCCCGGGCCGCGACCCTGGGGCAGCGCGGCGAGGCCTACGCGGCCCGTCTGCTCCGCCGCGCAGGGTGTGTGATGGTCGCCGGCGGTCACCGCGGACGGTTCGGGGAGATCGACCTGATCGTGGTCGAGTCCCGCGAGACCGTCGTGTTTGTCGAGGTAAAGACCCGCCGCTCGCTCCGCGGCGGCAGCCCCGCCGAGGCGGTCGGCGCCGAGCAGCAGCGGCGCATTTCTCGCTCGGCCCTTGCTTTTCTCAAGGCCCACGGCCTGCTGGAGCACCCGGCCCGATTCGACGTGGTCGCCATCGTGTGGCCCAAGGGCTCCACGCGTCCCGAGTCGGTCCAGCACTTCCGCAATGCGTTCCACCCGCCTGACCGCGGCCAGTTCTTTAGCTGAGCTGCTCTGGGGGTGGTTCGTCTTAGCCCTGCTTCTGCCCTGCTTTCCATTGCTGCTCATCTGCGAGAGCCGCATTGCATGCACGCGTCTGGCTGAGGTAAGCGATATTGCGGATATCCCCCGATTGGGGTGCTTGATCCGGGTGGCATCGCCGTTAGAATCTTGCCTGTGGGCGAGAAACCCACAGGTGTTGCGTTTCAATTGCTTGTTTGGGTCGGTATCCCACGAAATTGCCCTACAATATTTTGGTGCAGCGGTAAGGCAGGTGTCGGTTCGTGCTAGTCGGTGAGTCGATCCGCAGCCTGGATGACCGATATCGTCTGTCGCTGCCGCCAGAAATGGGGGAGGAGCTTGCCGCCGACGGTGGCGAGCTGCTCCTCGCGAAGGAGCGTCCTGGCTGCCTTGGCCTGTGGCGGCCTGAGCGGGTGCAGGAGAAGCTCGAGCAGGGGAAGCGGATCCTTGAGTCAAAGATCGCCGCGGGGCGGCTAGAGGGGCGTCTGGCCGAGGTGCAATCGCTCGGTCGGCTGCTCTCGACCCGGCACCGCAGTGTGCAGCTGGCCGGCCGCGGCCGCCTGTTAATCCCGGAGGGGTTCCGAGAGTTCCTCGGGGTTGAGCCGGGCGGGTCCGTAGTGGTGGTCGGCGCGGCAGTCTGCGTCGAGCTGTGGAGGCCAGAGAGCTGGTCCGAGATGATCGACCAGCAGATGCCCGAGTTTGGAAAGCTATTCGACGAATTAACCGCCTAGCGGCGGATCAAAACGGAAACCACGCCCAGCGCGACATTTGCCCGACGTTCCCGACCGTTGTCACCCGGCCCGGGATGCAAGTCATAACGTTGTGGGCAGTTCAGGCAGCGGATGCCTGGCACGCCGTGGCTGGGCGTGGTTTTTTTCTCTTGATGCGGAGCAGCCGCCTCGACGCGGCCGCAGCCCGCTGGCGACGCTGCCGGCCAGCGATGCTACGGGTTACCAAAGCGACGGGCCACCAAAGCTAAGGGCCACCAAAGCTAAGGGGAGGTCCATCGCGCTCTAGGCGCTGGGTGTCCGCACGTAGGCCATCCGCAGCTGGTGCAATAGCCCATCGATCGCTTGAGCCTCTTCGGGCGAGACGTTGCCCTTGGTGCGTTCCTGGAGCACGCCGATGGTGTCGATCAGGTACTTGGCCTGATTCCGCCGGACCTTGGCCTCGCCGGTAATCGGGTTGGGGATCTGACCGAGCGACATCATCGCCTCCGTCGCCAGCCCGGTAAGCAGCATCTCGAACGACGCCGGCGGCATCTCGGGATCGTCGGGGAAGTCGGCGGCGCCGGGCGGCGTCTGATCGGCGGCCTGCGGGGGCTCTCCGGGGGCGGCCGGCTCACCCGCGGCCGGGTCGCCCTGCTTGGCGGCTGCCTTCTCGGCCTGGACCTGGGTTTTCCAGTCCTCGTCGATGATGATCTTAGGCTTCTCGCCTTGCGGTTGTTCGTCCATGGGCTCGCTGCGTTGCCTTGGGGGGGGAACCGATGAGGGGGAGCGGCTAGCTGGGCGTTGTCGGCTGTTCTTCGGCCGCGGGGGTCCCCTCGGCGCTGGCGTTCGCACGCTTCTTCATGCGGTGCTGAACCGCCGCCCCGACAAACCCAGCGAACAGCGGCTGCGCCGCGGTCGGCTTGCTCTTGAACTCGGGGTGGTACTGCACGGCCAGGAACCACGGGTGGTCCGGCACCTCGACCACTTCCACCAGGGCGTCGTCGGGGCTGGTGCCCGTGATCCGCATCCCGTGGGCGTTAAAGCGGCTCCTGTAACAGTTGTTGAACTCGTACCGGTGGCGGTGCCGCTCGCTGATGTCCGACGAGCCGTAGCATTTGGCGGCCTCGCTGCCGGGCTCCAGGCGGGTCGGCTGCGCGCCGAGCCGCATAGTGCCGCCCATGTCCACCACGTTCCGCTGCTCGTCCAGCAGGCAGATCACGGGGTCGGGCGTGTCCTTGTCGAACTCGGTCGAGTGGGCTCCCTCGAGACCCACCACGTGGCGGGCGAACTCAACCACGGCGCACTGCATGCCAAGGCAGATCCCGAAGAACGGGATCCCCTTCTCGCGGGCGAATCGGATCGCCTGCACCTTGCCCTCGATCCCACGTTCGCCAAAACCGCCCGGAACCAGGATGCCGTCGTAGCCAGAGAGCAGCCGCTCGGGGCCCTCCGCCTCGACGTCCTCGCTGCGGATGCGGCCTACGCGGATCTGGGCCCGGTGGGCGATGCCGGCGTGGTCGATCGCCTCGTAGATGGATTTGTAGGCGTCCCGGTGCTCGGCGTACTTGCCGACCACCGCAATCGAGACCTCGTGGCTCGGATTCCGCAGCCGCTGCAGCAGCTCGTGCCAGTCGGATAGATTGGGATCGGGAGTCTTGAGCCCCAGCCTGTCGCAGATCAGCGAGTCGAGGCGGTTGTCCAGCAGGCTCAGCGGGACCTCGTAGATCGAGAAGTCCTTGTCGCGTTCTTCGATCACTGCTTCCAGCGAGACATTGCAGAACAGGGCAATTTTCTCGCGGTCCTCGCGGCTGATCGGCTGTTCGGTGCGGCAAACCAGCACGTCGGGCTGGATGCCAATCTGACGGAGCAGGCCGACCGAGTGCTGGGTTGGCTTGGTCTTGAGCTCGCGGGCCGCCTTGAGGTAGGGCACCAGAGTCAGGTGGATGAACAGGCACTCCTGTTTGCCCTTCTCGATGGCGAATTGCCGGATCGCCTCCATGAAGGGCAGCGACTCGATGTCGCCCACGGTGCCGCCGATCTCGGTAATCACCACGTCTACCGGCCGCTCGGTAGGGTCGTCGGTCGCCTTGGTCTCGGCGATCCGTTCGATCACGCCCTTGATTTCGTTGGTGATGTGGGGGATCACCTGGACCGTTTTCCCGAGGAATTCGCCCCGCCGTTCCTTGTTGATCACCGACTGGTAGATCTGGCCGGTGGTGTAGTTGGAGTCCCGCGTCAGCGGGCTGCCGGTGAACCGCTCGTAGTGCCCCAGGTCGAGGTCGGTCTCGCTGCCGTCGTCGAGGACGTAGACCTCGCCGTGCTGATACGGGCTCATCGTGCCCGGGTCGACGTTGATGTACGGGTCCAGCTTCTGCATCCGGACCGACAGCCCTCGCTTCTCGAGGAGCATGCCGATTGAAGCGCTGGTCAGGCCCTTGCCGAGCGAGCTGACGACGCCGCCGGTAACGAAAATATGCTTAGCCATTGAGTTGCCCTGCTGCCGTCCTTGCCTGTGTCGCTGGGCCCCACGCCCCGCATGATCTCAGGCGGGGCACATTAGCCGGCCCCGGCCAGGAGCCATGATACCGGCAATGGCGGACCGTGAGCAGGGCGCCGGCTCGGGCGTTCTGCCGCGTGGCGTCAGACCTCGCACGGAGCTGCTGGCGAGGGAAGCATAAACCTCGCCTGATCGTCCAGTTTGGTGCGGCAGAAGGCCTCGAAATCGGCGGCAGGCAGCGGCTTCGACATGAAGTAGCCCTGACCGTAGTCGCAGCCGAGGTCGCGGATCTTGACGAGCTGCTGGTAGGTCTCGATCCCCTCAGCGACGACCTCGAGCTTGCCCGCCTGAGCGATCATCACGACCGCCCAGATCGTCGTCGCGCTCTCGACCTCCTCGAGCAGGTTGTTGATAAAGCTGCGGTCGAGCTTGATCGTGCTGAACGGCAGCGAGTGCAGGATGCTCAGCGAAGAGTAGCCGGTGCCAAAGTCGTCCAGGTGGACGGCGACCCCCAATTCCTGGAATCGGGCCGTGATCTCACGCACGACATTGAGGTTGTCCATCGAGCCCGACTCGGTGATCTCGAGCGCCAGCGCCTGCGGATCGAGTTGGTAGCGGCTGATGGTCTTCTCGACCGTCGTCACGATGCGGTCCGACGTCAGTTGCCGCGGCGACAGGTTGACGCTCACCTTAAGGTCCGCCAGCGCCGGTTCGTGCTTGCGCCACTCGGCGATTTGCCGGGCCGCCTCGTCGAGCACGATCGCGCCGATCTGCTCGATCATGCCGGTCTCTTCCGCGACTGGGATGAAAAGGTCCGGCGGCTGCATGCCGCGCGTGGGGTGGTTCCACCGGACGAGCGCCTCGGCCTTGGCGAGCCGGTTGTCCTGCAGCGAAATAATCGGCTGGTAGAAGACCTCGAACTCTCCGTCGCGGATTGCCCGTCGGAGCTCAAACTCGAGGTCGAGCCGCTCGGTAACGCGGTCGCGCATGGCCTGGTCGAACACCGCACCCTGCCCCTTGCCACCCTCTTTGGCGTGGTAGAGGGCCGTGTCGGCGTCGCGGAGGATCTCTGCGGGGTCGTCGTACTCGCCGCTGCTCACCGCGATACCGATGCTGACTCCCAGCACCAGCTCGTTGTGCTCGACCGACATCGGGCCGGACATCGCCTCACGCACCTGGGCCGCCACGGCGTCCGCGTGGCCGGCCGACGGCAGGTCGTCCAGCAGGATGACGAACTCGTCACCCCCTAGCCGGGCGACCGTGTCGTAACCCGCCCGGACCCCAACCGCGGCCCCGCGGAGCGTGTTGCTGAGTCTCCGTGAAGTCTGCACCAGGAACTGATCGCCGATCCTGTGGCCCAGGCTGTCGTTGATCAGCTTAAAATTGTCGAGGTCGCAATAGAGGATGGCGAACTTGTGATCGGGGTTCCGCTTGCTCCGCTCGATGCAGCCCTCGATCCGCTCCAGCAGCAGCACCCGGTTCGGCAGGTCGGTTAGCGAGTCGTGGAACGCCAGGTGGCGGATCTGCTGGTCCGCCATGTGGCGGGCGGCGATCTCGCGGGCCAGACGCGAGTTGGCCTCGGCCAGCGACTCGACCTGGTCCTGCAGGCGGGTGTTGGCTTCCTGCAGCTGCTCAGAGCGGGCGCGGATACTGTCCTCGAGCACCCTGGTGTGGGCGTGCGCGAGTCCGGCTAGGTTCCACTTCTCGGTGAGCGAGCAGGCCAGCTGCTGCACCTCGACCACGTCAAACGGCTTCTTCAGGATCAGCAGCCAGTCGCCCGCCCCGACTTCTTCCAGGATGTTCTGCCAGGAGTAGTCGGAGTACGCCGTGCAGATCACGACCTGCAACTGCGGATCAACCTTGCGGCACTCGACGATCGTGCGGAGTCCATCCCAGCCGGGCGGCATCCGCATGTCGATAAACGCCAACGCGTAGGGCCGACCTTCTGCGACGGAGCGCTGGACGGCCTGGAAGCCTTCTTCGCCCTGCAGCGCTGAGTCGATCTCGTACTTCCGCTGGAAGCTCATCCGCTGCTGCGTGGTGTTCAGCAGCGACGCCGCCAGGGTGTCGAATTCCGCGTCGACTTCCTTCGCTTCGAGGATAGCGCGGATATCGTCGTGGATCGCCTGGTTGTCGTCGACAATCAGAACCCGCCGGTTATCGTTGTCGATATTCATAGTTGGGTTGGTTTCGGTGCGGCGTCTGGGGCCCATAATGGGCCAATCGCCAAAGTCGCTGGTGGCCGTAGTGCTTTCTGAACTTTAGCCCTAGGCGCCGCGCCCTACGCGGACGCTGTCGCCGTAGTTGCCACACGGTCAATCGTTCCCAACGGTCGTGCCGTGTTTGTCGGCGTGGGGGCTCCATTTCTGGCGGGGGGACGCCAAGGGAAGCCGCCCCCCAACTGCGGGCGCCGCTTGGAGGTCGCCGCGGCCGCTGCGTATAAGCCGAAGCCGAGAAGTTGGTGGGATGCCGTTGCTTGCACTAAGGGGCGCCGATGTTGTTCTAGCATTGTCCGGTCAAGGCGAATGGCCGCCCGACGGAAGGGCCACCGCCGACCGGGCGGGAGGACGGCTTACAAACGGATGAAAGGTAATCAGACCATGCAAGATGTCAGCGATCCACACTCGGAAGATCAATCTCTGACGACGCCGACCGACGAAAACCGGCGCGTGCTGCTGATCGACGACAACCACGCGATCCACGACGACTACAACAAGATCCTCGTGCCCGCCCGCGACAGCGGCGAGCTCGACGAGCTGGGGTCGTTGTTGTTTGAGGACGCGGCCCCGAGCCGCGGACCGGCAATCGGGTTCGAGACCACCTCTGCCTACCAGGGGCAAGAGGCGCTGGCGATTGTCGAAAAATCGGTGGAAGATAACCGCCGGTTCGCGATGGCCTTTGTCGACATGCGGATGCCGCCCGGCTGGGACGGGCTCGAGACCATCAAACGCATGTGGGAGGTCGACGAGGAACTTCAGGTAGTGATCTGCTCGGCGTACTCCGACCACAGCTGGAACGAGCTCGTCGACGAGCTCCCCAAAGACGACCAATGGCTCCTATTGCGCAAGCCCTTCGACGGCGCCGAGGTGAGCCAGCTGGCGCTCGCCCTGACGAAGAAGTGGAGCCTCGGCCGCGAGACCCGCAAGAGCCTCGCCCAGCTGAGGGAGGCGCTCGGCGAACGCGAGCAGCTGCTTGACGCGCTAGGGAGTTCCACCGAACGCATGTGCAGCGAGTACGGCAAGATCGCCGAGCACATCGAGAGCTCTTTCCACGCCATCGAGGTGCTCACCCGCGCCTACCAGAGCCTTGACGAGGCGGCCACTCCCGAGGGCGTGCCCGCCGCGGCGTGGACAGCGGCCGCACAGCAGGTCGAGGCCGCCTCGCCCCAGGGCGAGATGGCCGAAACCCTAACCACCGCCCGCGCCACCCTAGATTCCTTCAAGAAGATCAACGCAACCGTCGCGACTATGCGGGAGAAGGCAGGGGTAGGGGGCTAGCCCCGCGTAGTTGCCGCAGACGGTTCCCCGATACGAATCTACGAGCGAGAGACAACACCCCAAAGGACGATCCCGATCTTACCCAGGCAGCAGCCAGTAGAATGGACGCCTCAGCCGTGCCCGAACAGCATAGTGTCGGGCGTGCGCTACAGTTCATTCCCAGCGGCGTCGTCCGACGCCAGGTGAAACGACGGTAGGCCCACGCGACGAAGATGGAATTGACCGCCCACGCATCCAAGAACACGCACCAGAAATGCCGGGCCGGCAGCGTTCGGATCGGCGCCTGCCTGCGTCCGCTGGTTGGCTCGGTGTTGGTTGCGGCTGTCGTGCTTGGCGGGGCCGAGCGGGCAACCGCCCAGGCGACGGCCCCCGCGGTCGTCATCAACCGCGAGTACACCATCAAGGCGGCCTTTCTCTACCACTTCCTCACGTACACCGAGTGGCCTTCGTCGGCGGACGCCAACGGGCCGCTGGTCGTGGGCGTCTACAAGTCGGACCCGTTCGGTGAGGTGCTCGACAAGATCGCCGCCACCAAGAAGGTCAACAACCGCTCAATCGAGGTGCGTCGGATCTCCGACCCCGCCGAGTCGCTGCATTGCCACCTGTTGTTCGTCCCTGACACGGTGACGGCAGACGGGCTGGCGCCACTCTTCGCGGCCGTCTCCGAACAACCGGTGATGCTGGTCGGCGAGACCGAGGGGTTCGTCGATCGGGGGGGGGCGGCAGAGTTCTACCTGGAGGGAAACCGGGTTCGTTTCGCGTTCAACATGGACGTCGTGGATGAGAAGAACCTCAAGGTGAGCTCTAAGCTTCTGTCTCTAGCTAAGATTGTCACCGCGGGCCAGGCCAGCAAGTAGAACGGCGAGAATCCGATGCGTCCTTTGTCCGACATGTCAATCCGAACCAAGTTGATGCTGCTGACCATGCTGGCGGTCGCGACGGCGATGTCGGTGGCGTGCACGGCCTTCGTCGCGAACGACGCCAGGCTGATCAAGGAGGACATGGCCCAGCAGCTCTCCGCGTTGTCCCAGGTGCTCGGCGCCAACACCACCGCCGCCCTCAAGTTCATGGACGCCGAGTCCGCCGAGCAGCTGCTCGGGTCGCTGGAGATGCAGCCGATGGTGACCAGCGCCGCGCTCTTTGAAGCCGATGGTCAGGTTTTCGCCACCTACCCGGCCGGCCGGGAGGAAGGCCCGCTGGCCGACGAGATCGGCACCCTCCACAACCACGACGGCCAGATGGTGGTCACCACCGAGATCACCGAAGACGGCGACCCCGTCGGCGTGATCGTCGTGCGGGGCGACCTCAACGTGCTGAACCAACAGCTGCTGCACTACTCCTACATCGTGGCGGTAGTGCTGCTGGTGTCGTTCGCGGCGGCCTACCTGCTAGCCTCTCGATTGCAGGGCGTCATCTCGGGACCGATCCAGGGCCTGACCGCCGCGGCCCACCGCGTCTCAGAGAACAACGACTACTCGATCCGGGTCTCCCGGCCGGGCAACGACGAGCTCGGCGACCTGTGCACAGCGTTCAACCACATGCTCGACGAGATCGAGGCCAGCAACGAGGCGCTCTCCAAAGCCCACGGCGAACTCGAGGCCCGCGTCGCCCAACGCACGCACCAGCTCTCCGAGACCAACGGCGAGCTCAACAAGGAGATCGTCGAGAGGAAGAAAACGGAGGAGAAACTCGAGCAGGTCCACCGCGAGCTGGTCGAGTCTGCTCGCCGGGCCGGCATGGCCGAGGTGGCGACCGGCGTGCTGCACAACGTCGGCAACGTGCTCAACAGCGTCAATGTGTCGGCGACCATGATCACAAACCAGCTCGGCTCGTCGAAGGTGGCGCAGCTGTCCAAGGTGATCGACCTCATCGACGAGCACCAACGCGACCTTGGCGAGTTTGTCACGCGGGACGAGAAGGGCAAGCAGGTGCCCCGCTTCCTGCGGGTGCTGACCGACCACTTGGTGACCGACGAGCAGTCGCTGCTAGACGAGGCCCGGTCGCTGATCTCGAACATCGAGCACATCAAGACGATCGTCTCGACGCAGCAGTCGTACGCCAACTCCGGCGGCCACGTCGAGACGACCGACGTCAACGCCATCATGGACGACGCGGTGAGGCTCAACTCGGCGTCTTTCGGGCGGCACGGCATCGAGGTGGTTCGCGAGCTGGACGAGGTTCCCGACGTCCTGCTCGACCGGCAGCGGGTGCTGCAGATCGTGATCAACCTCGTCAAGAACGCCAAGGAGTCGCTGGTCGAGAAAGAGGGGCAGCCCAAGCGGCTCATCCTCCGCTCGGCAACCGAGGACGGCCGGCTGGTGCTGCAGGTCAAGGACACCGGGCAGGGAATCTCTCAAGAGAACCTGACCCGCATCTTCTCGCACGGCTTCACCACCAAGAAGTCGGGGCACGGCTTCGGGCTGCACAGCTGCGCCAACTCGGCCACCGAGATGGACGGGGCGCTCACCGTCACCAGCGACGGGGTTGGGAAGGGCGCCACGTTCACGCTCAACCTGCCGCTGAAGCCGGCCGGCGTCGCCGTCTAGCCCAACGGCGGCCTATTAGCGCGGCGATGCAAAACGCCTAGATTGGGGGAGGTTGTTGCCCCCTCTACTCTCAACTGGCGTCTGATGCCTGCGCTCAATACCCTGCCGGCGGACAAGTGCCGCTACGATATTGTTTCCCTCGGTGAAGTGATGCTGCGCCTCGACCCGGGCGAGGGCCGCGTGCGCACCGCCCGACGCTTCGACGCCTGGGAAGGGGGCGGCGAGTACAACGTCGCCCGCGGTCTGCGGCGGTGCTTCGGCCTGCGGGCGGGGCTCGTTTCCGCGTTTGTGCGAGACGAAGTCGGGCTGCTGCTCGAAGACCTAATCTTGCAGGGCGGGGTCGATATGTCGCACGTGGTGTGGCGTGACTCCGACGGCATCGGCCGCACCGTGCGGAATGGCCTGAACTTTACTGAGCGTGGATTTGGGGTTCGCGGCGCCATTGGGTGTTCGGACCGCGGCCACACGGCTGCTTCTCAGCTCAAGGCGGGGGACGTCGACTGGGACGACCTCTTTGGCCGGCAGGGCGCCCGCTGGTTGCACACCGGCGGCATCTTCGCTGCACTCTCCGAAACCACGCCCGAGGTTGTCATCGAGGCCACCACCGCTGCTCAGAAGCACGGGGCGCTGGTGTCGTATGACCTCAATTACCGCCCCTCGCTGTGGAAGTCGATCGGCGGCCAAGCGAAGGCCCAGGAGGTCAACCGCGAGATCGCCAAGCACGTCGATGTGATGCTCGGCAACGAGGAAGACTTCTCGGCGTGCCTGGGGCTCGAGATCGAAGGGGTCGACGAGAACCTGGAGCAGCTCCCGATCGACTCCTTCCGCAGCATGATCGAGACCGCCGTCAAGCAGTTCCCCAACCTCAAGGCCACCGGCACCACGCTCCGCTCGGTCAAGACCGCGACCCGCAACGATTGGGGCGCGTTGGCGTGGGTCGACGGCGAGTTCTATGAGGCGACCAACCGCCCCGACCTCGAGATCCTCGACCGCGTCGGCGGCGGCGACAGCTTCGCGTCGGGCTTCATCTACGGCCTGCTTGAGCTCGCCGACCCGCAGCTGGCGGTCGAGTACGGCGCCGCCCACGGAGCCCTGGCGATGACCACACCAGGCGACACCTCGACCGCCCGCGTGGCGGAGGTCGACAAGCTGGCCCGCGGCGGCGGTGCCCGCGTTGATCGTTAAACACTATCCCTCCCCGAGGCGTGCCCCGATGAGCGACTCCCCACTCAACCTCCCGCCCGTCATCCCGGTCGCCGTGATCGACGACGCCGCCCGCGCACCGGCGCTCGCGAAGGCGCTCGCCGCCGGCGGGCTGCCGGTGGTCGAGGTGACGTTCCGCACCGCGGCGGCGGCCGACGCGATCCGCGCGATCCGCCGCGAGGCGCCCGACGTGCTGGTGCTGGCTGGCACCGTCCTGACGCCTGACCAGGCGGTCGAGGCGATCGAGGCCGGGGCCCAGGGCGCCGTCGCTCCGGGCGGCAACGAAGAAGTCTTCAAAGTATTCCAGGAACGCAGCGTCCCGTTCATGCCGGGCGTCGCGACGCCGACCGACATCGAGCGAGCCATCGGCTGGGGCTGCAGGCGACTCAAGTTTTTCCCGGCCGCCGTCCTCGGCGGCCCGCCGGCGCTCAAGGCGATGACGGCGCCGTACGCCCATCTTGGCATCGAGTATTGCCCCACCGGCGGCGTGGCCGAGGCCGACCTGGCCGCCTACCACGCGGTGCCGGGGGTGGTTGCGGTCGGTGGTTCGTGGATCGCCACGCGGGAGGACGTCGCCGAAGGACGCTGGGACGATATCACCCGCAAGGCGGCCTCGGCCGTTACCGCCGCAACGGGTCGCTGAGCGCGGCGGCCACCGGCACGAACACCAGCAGCGGCGCCCAGGCGGCCAACGCCGGCCTGATCCAGCCGCCCGCCCCGAGCGACTGCGCGCCGAGCGTGACGAGGAAGAACAGGGTCGTGACGCCCACGCACATGCCGATCGCGATAAACGGGTTGCGGTTGGCCCCCGATACCACCAGCGGCAGCCCGAGGAACAGCAGGGTGGCGTCCTTGAACGGATTGAGAAGCCGCTGGTGCAGGGCGACCCGCACGCCAGCGCCGAGCTCGACGCTCGGGTTGGCCAGCTCGTGGACCAGCTCGGCGGTCGACGCGTGGTCTTTCCAAGAGCTGCCGCCGGTCAGCAGCTCGAACGACACGCCGCTCACCACAAACACCTGATCTGCTTCGAGCCAGGGCGCGTCGGGCGGGGTGACGACTGCCAGGTCGCCGTTGGCCAGCCGCAGCGAGGGCCGCTGCAGCAACGCCGCCGGGGAGCTGACCTCTTTCAGCAGGTAGCCGCTCGGCCGCTGGCCCTCTTCGGGCAGGTAGACCGCCTCGGCGGCGGCCAGCTGCTTGCCGTGCTTCTCGAGCGGCTGCGGCAGCAGGAAGTTGGCGTTGCGGATCGAGTGGGTGCTGACCACCACCGCCTCGCCGCCCAGGCGGATGTCGGTCTGGCTGTCGTAGCGCGGTTGCAGCGGCAGCGCCTGGTCCCCCGACAGGTTGCGGAAGTCCATGGCCAGCTCGTGGCGGATGCTCGGGATCACGGTCTCGCGGAACGCGACCGCGATGACGCTGACGGAGAGCGCCGCCAGGATGATCGGCCGCAGCACCCGCAGCCGCGGGACGCCGGCCGCCAACAGGGCGGTCATCTCGTTGTGCCGCTGGATCCAGGTGACGGTGAACATCGCCGACACCAACGCCAGCGTGCCGCACAGCATGTCGAAGATCATCAGCGAACGGTACGAGTAGAACCCGACCAGCGTCTGGAACAGCCCCTCGCCCGACTTCTGCGCGTGGTCGACGAAGTGGTCGAGGTGGCCGAAGGCGTCGATCACGATAAACAGCCCGGTGAAGCTGACGTAGCAGATGAAAAACACCTGCAGGTACTGCTTCAGCAGGTAGCGGTCGATCTTGCGGAGCATGGCGACGCGGGGACTGGGACTGGGGGAGCGGGTGCTGGGGGAATCGCCGGGACTGTACGCCGGCGGGGGAAAGGGGGTCAACGCCTGTTCGGCATGCTAGCATAGAGGGCGTCCCCTCCCGGCGTCGTGACTTCCCATGAACCTCTTCCCGCTGGCAACGCTGATCGACCTGCTCGGCCGGGGCGTGCAGGACGTTCTGTTCCCGCGCTGCTGCGGCGGGTGCGGCGCGGCGTTGCCCGATACCGACCGCGACTTCTGTTGCGGCTGCTGGGGCGAGCTCTCGGCGATTGCCGACCCGGCCTGCCCGAAGTGCGGCGCGCCCGTCGCGCTCGAGTCCGACGACGGCCGCTGCTTGCACTGCCGGGGGGACGCCATGCGGTTCGACCGCGCCGTGGCCGTTGGCGTGTACGACGGGCTGCTGCGGCGGCTGGTCCTGTCGGCCAAGCAGCCGACCGGCGAGGCTCAGTCGGCGCTGCTTGGCCGGATGGCCGCCCGCCGCCTGCAGCAGGTCGACGCCGCCGGGGCCGACCTGGTGACCTGCGTCCCGATGCACTGGCGCCGCCGGCTGGTCCGGCGGCACAACTCGGCCGAGGTGATGGCCGACGCGCTCGCCCGGCGGCTCGGGATCGCTTTCCGGCCCCGGCTGCTCGCGTGGAGGCGCGCCGCGCAGAAGCAGGCCGACCTCTCGCAGACCGACCGCCGCCGGAACGTGCGGGGCGCGCTCGGCGTGCGGCGGCGGGTTGTTGTTGAAGGCGCCAGGGTGCTGCTGGTCGACGACGTCCTGACGACTGGCGCCACCGCCAGCGAGGCCGCCCGGGCGTTGCGGGAAGCAGGGGCTGCTTCGGTTGTGGCGGTCGCAGCGGCCAGGAGCTTGTGAAGGGCAGGGTTGTCCGGATACGCCTGTCCAAGGAGAGTTTGCTGAGGGCGGTTGCCGATCCGCGCCGATTGGGAACAATACAGCCATGCGCGGTCGCCCCGTTTGCCGCGCCGCCCACCCCGCCGCACCGGCACGCCCACCACGGGCCCACCACGAGAGCCGATGAGCCACCCGCACGTCTCCCCTGCGCCGCCCGAGAAGCGCCCGATGGACCCGTTCCGTCGCGCGGTGCTGCGTGGTTTTGGCATCCTGCTGCCCCCGCTGCTGACGATCGTCATCTTCTTGTGGGTCGGCGCGACGGTTAACAAGTACATCCTGACCCCGTTGGAAGACGGGACCCGCTGGGTGCTGCTGGAGTACGGCTCCGACATCCGCACCGCCGGCAGCTTCCCGGAGTCGGCGTTCCCGCTCACCGAGGACCAGACCGACGACCCCGCCAAGCGGGACAAGAGCACGGCCTCGGGGCTCGAGAAGAACTACAAACGCACCGGCGACGGGAAGTACGTCCCGCAGGAGGTTTACGACCACGTCGAGGACCTCCGCGACGGCAAGGCGATGCCGCCGTCGGCGGTCGAGGTCTACTCCGTCTACCACGACGACAAGACCCTGCGGCCTGAGTACGTGCTGCCGTTCTTCGGCGCGTTGTTCATCCTCGTGGTTTACCTGCTGGGCAAGTTCCTGGCGGCCGGCATTGGGCGGTTCTTCTGGCTCCAATTCGAGACCCTCATCCACCGCCTGCCGGTGGTTCGCAACGTGTACTCGTCGGTCAAGCAGGTGACCGACTTCTTGTTCACCGACCCCGACCTCGAGTTCACCCGTGTGGTGGCGGTCGAGTACCCCCGCAAGGGGATTTGGACTGTCGCGTTCGTGACCGGCGAGAGCATGCTCGACATCGAAAGCGCCGCCAACGAGCCGGTGATGTCCGTGCTGATCCCGACCTCGCCAATGCCGTTCACCGGCTTCACCATCACGGTTAAGAAGAGCGAGACCGTCGACCTCAACTTGTCCATCGACCAGGCGTTCCAGTTTGTGATAAGCTGCGGCGTCGTGGTGCCGCCGCAGCAGCTGACCGCCGCGGTGAGCCGGCAGGCGAAGGGCGGGGCAGCGGCCCCCCCGCTGGAAGCACCTCCCTCTTCTGACGAATAACCAAGTTGACCCAACATGACGGAGCACTCCGCTCGCCCCTTGCGACTCGGCACCCGCGCCAGCAAGCTGGCCCGCTGGCAGGCCGAGCACATCGCCGGGCGGCTGCGTGAGCTCGGCGCCAAGGTCGAGATCGTGCTGCTCCGCACCCAGGGCGACGCCCAGCAGTCGGGCCCCATCGCCGCCATCGGCGCCCAGGGCGTGTTCACCAAGGAGCTGCAGCGGGCGTTGCTCGACTGCCAGATCGACCTCGCCGTGCACAGCATGAAGGACCTGCCGACCGAGAAGGTCGACGGCCTGGCTGTGGCCGCGGTGCCGATTCGCGAAGACCACCACGACGCGCTGGTGGCCCCGGCTGCCCTCGCCCCTGCTCCTACAACGCTGGCCGATCTCCCCCACGGAGCCCACGTCGGCACCGGCAGCGCCCGCCGCCGGTCGCAGCTGCTCGCCGCGCGGCCCGACCTCAAGGTCAGCGGCATCCGCGGCAACGTCGACACGCGGCTCGCCAAGCTCGACGCCGGTGACTTCGACGCCATCCTGCTGGCGGCCGCCGGCCTGCGTCGGTTGGGTCTCGAGGACCGCATTTCGCAGCTCCTCCCGATTGAGATCATGACTCCGGCGCCGGCCCAGGGCGCCCTCGCCATCGAGTGCCGCGCCGACGACCAGCCAACCCTCGCCGCCCTCCGCCCGTTGGAGGACGCTGCCGCCCGGGCGGCGATCACGGCCGAGCGGACCGCGCTCCGCAAGCTCGAGGGGGGCTGCCTGGCGGCGATGGGCGCCCACGCCCGCGTCGACGGCGAGCAGCTCTCGCTCCGCGCGATCGTGCTGAGCGATGACGGCTCGCAACACGTGTGGGTCGAGGACCAGGCGCCTACCTACGCGGCGGTCGACCTCGGCACGGCGGTCGCGACCCGCCTGCTCGACCAGGGCGCTGCCGAGCTGCTGCGTCCCCGCTAATCCGCGGGGAGAGTGCTTGTTCGCTAGCAGGAACCGGCTATAAGGGCGCGACTTTTGTCCCTATCTAACCCATCGATTCATAGGGACAAAAGTCGGGCCCGATGGCGGCTGCCGCTTGCTGTAAGTCGTTTGTGGTGATTGGTTTGCAGGTTTAAATCTGGCCGCCGATCGACGACTTTTGTCCGTTTGTGCTCGTTTCGAGGGACAAAACCGGACACAAGTCGTTAGCGAACCCGCGGCCGCCGGTCACTGCCGTTGATGAGACAGGCCCAGAGCCTTTTCTCGGTCGCGTCTGGTTTGGCCTGGATCTCCCCGGCTCCTCTATTAGAACCGACACGCTGGCCTACTTTCGACCACAATCCGGCAAGAATGCCGAGGTCGTAGGCCGCTCTACTCGGCCAGTGGGTCGCCGAAGTAGACCGATTCCAGGTCGGCGCCGTCGAGGCCCAGCGCCGCGGTGTACTCGGCCAGGGCGGCAAAGAAGTCCCGCTTCGAGCCGACGAGTTCACCGGCGGCCTCGGCCCGTTGCTGCTCTCGCAGGTTGAGATTGAACAGCGTGCTCTGGCCCTCTTCGTAGAGCCGTTGCTCGGCTTCTTGCATCCGCTGGGCAAGCCGCAGCCCCTCGGTGTTCTGGTCGACGCGTTCCCGGCTGGCGGTGAGCGCCGCCCGGGCGAGCTGCACCTCGGCGGCGATCTTGTCGGCGGCGTACTGGGTCTTCGCCTGCACCTGGGCCAGCTTGCCCCGCAGCTGGCGGACCTTGCCGAACGCCTTGCGCCGCTGCAACGGCACCGAAACCATGAGGGTCGCTTCTAGCTCGGTCTGCGACTTGTCGTTGTCCTTGGTGGCCGCCCCGATGTCCTGAGCCACGTAGACGCCGGCGTCGATGTCGACGCGGGTTTCGTTGCTCGCCTGTCTCAAAGCGACCGCCAGCTGCCGCCGGACAATGGCGAGCTCGGCCAGCTCGGGCCGGTTGGCCTGGGCCAGCTGGATGTCCGCTCCAAACGCGGCCTCGTCCAGCGTCGCGAGCTCGGGGAAGCCCGCTGCGGCGCTTGGGTCAGACGCGACCACCACCGGCTGGCCGGAGTTGTCGCGGAGGTAGAGCGAGAGCTTGACCGCCGCCTGGGTCGCCTTCTGCTGCGCGGCGGTCAGCTTCGACTGCCTCGACAGAATAATGCGGCGGTTGTCGGTGATGTCGATCTCGGCCTTCTCGCCCTGCTCGACCTGCTTCTGGAGGTATTCGGCGCGGTCCAGACCGAACTGCAGCACGTCGGCGGCGATCCGGAGGCTCTCGACGGCTGCGACCCACTCCCAGTAGGCCTGCACGCCGTCGCGGACCGAGACGATCAGCTGCGAGCGGATGAAGGGCTCGACGCGGTTGGTCTCGAGCTGGGCCCGCCACAGCTCGGCGCGGTTGGCGTCGATCGCCCGGTCACGGCCGATCGGGGCGACCAGCGACAGGCTGAATTCGCCCAGGTCGTTGGTCTCGCGTTCCTTGTACCAGGGCTCGAACGAACCCCTGCCGAGGCGGTAGCCGGCGCCGACCTGCCCGCCCCACATGGTGTCACGCTTGAGCCCCCACTTGTTCCAATGGTTCTCGTAGTAGTCCATTGGTTGAACGTTGGTGTAGCCGTCCAGTTTGTGGTCAAACGCTCCCCACGCCGCGAGTTGCTCGCCGGAGGCGACGACGCGGCTAGCCTCGGCCTGGCGGACGAGCGGGAAATAGGAACGCACCGACCCAATCACCTCGAGCACATCGGGCGCCTTCGCGGGGCTGGGCGGCAACTCCGGCAGGGGCTCGGCGTCGATTACCTCGGGGGCCACTGCCTGGGTGGCTGGCGTCGCCGGCGCGGGCGTTTGGGGAATCTGAGTCGGCGTGACTTGTTGGACGGCGGACTGCTGCTGTGTTGTGCCGGCTGGTGGCTGCTGATACGCGGCTAGCGATATTTCGGACGCCGCCTTGCCACTGCTAGCGTTGTCGGCGGGCGGCAGGTGCGCGACGAATGGCGCCCGCCCGCTACGGCAGCCGCCGGCCGCGGTCAGCAGCATCATCGCCAGCAGCAGGTGGGGGACGCTCCTTGTCAATGTTTCCGACTCCCATTCGCCAATGCTTGCCTGCAGCCGCGGAACATTCCGCACGACTCGTCTTATCGGAACGACCCGACCCGCAGGGTGGGGCGCAGCGGACGGGGCCGCAAACTTTACCAGCGAACTGAGAGAAGCGACCGAGCCGGCTAGATTTTGATTTTAGGCGCCTTAGGCTTCTCGGCGTCTTGCTTCGACTTGAGCGACGGCGGGAAACCGTTCATCCGCCGCCACACCTCGTAGCCGAGCGGCACCTGGTCGAGCAGCACCCATGCGTTCGCGCGGACGCCCTGCCGCAGGTAGGGGTGATCAGGCCACGACTCGAGATCGTCGTCGGGGACGACCACGATGCGGAATTTGCCGGCGCCGTCATCGGTCGGGTCGACCAACGCGACCTTGCCGCCGAACGTGCCAACCGCGACCGACGGCCAGCCCGAGAACTGCACCGCGGGCCAGCCCTCGAACTGCAGCCGTACTTCCCGCCCCGGCGTGATGAGCGGCGCGTCGTTGCCGGCCACCCAGATCTGCACGGCGGGCTGCTCGGTCTTCGGCACGATGCGGCAGAGCTGGTCGCCCGGCTTCACAATCGACGAGGTGTCGAACACCGCCAGGTCCATGATGTAGCCGTCACGGGGGGCGACCACCTCCTGCGTCTGCTGCACGGCGACCTTCCGCTGCTGGTCGATCAGCTTGGACCGCTTCTGGTTGATCTCCTCGGAGGTCTTGTTGATGTCGATCTCGGCCTTGGCCACCTCCGCGCGGGCCTTCTCGAGCTGCGACTGCACCTTGTTGACCTTGGCCTCCCACTCCTGCCGCTTCGCCTCTCGCTCGTTTTTCTTGCCCTCCACGCCGTTGCCGGCGTTCTCGACCTCGTTCCTCGCGACGCTGACGTAGGCCTCGGCGTCGCGGAACTTCTGCTCGGCCTCCTGCTGCTTGAGCTGCGACTCGATCCCCTCCTGGAACAGCGCGTTCTTGCGGTTGAAGTCGGCCTCGACCTGCGAGAGCTTGGCCTGGGCGGCGATCAGTTTGTTCCGCTCGGCCGACAGCTTGTTCTCGGCTTGGTTCACAAACCGGTCGTACGCCTGCACGAGCTCGTCCCGGGCGGAGCGGAGGGCCTCGAGCTCCTCGGTCGTGACCTCGACGATCCGCAGGTTGTTGTCGCGCAGGCCGCGGGCGCGGCCGAGCCGCTCCTCGGCCACCTTGATCTCGGCCTCGGCGTTGCTGACCTGCTGCTCGAGCCGGCTGAGGTAGAGCGGGTCCTGGTCCTCGATGCGGAACAGGAGCTCGCCTTTCTCGACGTAGGCGTTCTCCTGGACTCCCTCGCCGCGCTCGGCGATACGGCCCTTGATCGGCGCCTGCACCGGCTGGGGCCGTTCGAAGGGGTCGAAGGCGATGACTTCGCCGGCGCCGCGTATCGACTGCTGCCACGGCACGAACAGCATCGCGCCGGTCAGGAGGAACAGCGTCACCAGCAGCATGCGGCCGAGGCGGCGCACGAACCGGGTGGAACGCGCCAGGCGGAGCGCGGGGAACATCTGGTCGCTGTAGGCGGCGTCTCCGAGGACTCGGCCGCCGGCGGTGGTTTTTGCGAGGTTGCCCATAGTGTTGTTCGTCGCGCCGTGAAATGAGGGGGGCCTTGGTTAGGCCGACTGACGCTTCCGCAGCGAGAAGTGCCGATCGAATCGTTCCGCGATCGACCGCTTAGCGGTCAGCACGATGACGGTCCACGCGCGGTCCGCCGACTGCAGCACCGCGATCGCCCGGTCGAGCTGCTCGTCCGGAAGCGGGTCGAGCACGCCGTCGATTACCAGCAGCTCGTGCCCGCCGGCGATCCCCCGGGCGAGCATCAGCAGCCGCTGCTGGTTGCCGGAAAGCGGCAGGCCGTTGGGCAGCAGCCGGTGGTCCACGCCGTCCGGCAGGGCGAGCACCGACTCGAGCAGGCCGACTTGCTCGAGCGCTGAACGCACGTGGCTGGTGGTGACCGCCGGTCGGCCCAGGCGGACATTTTCCAGGACGCTGCCGTCGAAGAACTCACCTTCGGCGACCAGGCCGACCGCCGACCGCAGGATGTCGTGCCGCAGGTCGGTCGGGTCACAGCCGCCGATCTCGACGCGGCCCGCCGTGGGCGCCTCGAGGCCGTAGAGGATCCTCGCGAGCGTCGACTTGCCGCTGCCGGCGGCGCCGACCACCGCGACCCGCTCGCCGGGCTCGACACTCACGCTCAGGCCGTGGCTGGCGAGGCACTCGCCCGTGGCCGCGCGGACGCTCAGCATCTCCACCGGCAAGCCGCGACCGGTCCGCAGCTCGCTGGTCATGCCAGAGGGTTGCTCGGTCTCGAGGTCGAACAGGTAGCCGAGCTTATCGACCGCGGCGACGACGTCGTAGAAGCCCTCGAGGTGCTTGCCGAGCTTGGCGAGGGACGCCAGGATCGTCGTGACGATCAGCTCCGCCGCGACCAGCTGGCCGAGCGAGAGCTGCTGCTGGATCACCAGCCAGCCGCCGACGCCCAGCAGCACCGTGCCGGCCACCGCCTGCAGCGTCAGGATGAACAGGATCTGCCGGAACAGGATGCGGAAGTGGGTCTGCCGCGACTTGAGGTACTTGGCGGTGAGCTGGTTGGCGCGGTCGAACGCGAAGGACGGCCCGCCGTCTGCCTTGAACGCGTTCTGGCAGCGGATCACGTCCTCGAACCAGGCGGTCAGCCCGTACTTGTGCTTCGACTCGTCGATGCCCGAGTCGATGCCGCCCCTGCCGAGCGCCAGCACGCCGACCCCGATCACCAGCATCAAGAGCAGGTCGAAGCCGAGCAGCCACGGGTGGTAGAACGCCAGCACCGCCATGCCGACCAGGGTCGCCAGCACGATGCTGACGCCGTCGAGCAGCAGGTTGGCCACCACCTTCTGCAGCGTCACGACGTCCAGGAACCGGTTGACCAGCTCCGGGCCGTAGCTGTGGGTGAGGGAGTGGGTCTCGACCCGCGGCAGGCGGTAGGCCAGGTCGGCCGCCACTCGGGCGAACAGCCGCCGCTGGATGATCTCCGCGACGTAGGTCTGCATCGCCTTCATCAACGCCGCGAACGATAAGAACCCGAACAGCAAGAGCGCGATGATCAGCACCGGCTGCAGCAGCGTGCCGAAGGCGACCGTGTTGACGAGCGACTCGACCGCCAGCGGCGTGGCGAGGTTGAGCACGCCCGCGAACAACGCGAACACGATCAGCATCCAGATGTCCGACCACTCGGGCCGCACGATCTTCAGCAGCCGCGCGACCGGGCGGTGGTGAAGGTCTTCGCCGCTGTCGACGCTGGTCAGCTCGGGGTGCTCGACCACGACCCACTCGGGCGCCGACGGGGCGCCTTGGCCGTTGGACTCGTCTCCCCAGCCCAACGGCTCGTCGCTCGCCGCCAGCCGCGTCGACTCGAACGGCCCATTGGCGATCATCAGCCCATTGCGGCCGCCGCCCACCACGACCCGCAGCCCGTCGGCCGCCGTGTAGCCGCCGGCCAACTTCGCGCCGTCGGCGGCCAGCTGCACCGCCTCGCCCGCCGACAACCGCACCCGCCGCGCGCGCAGGTGCACGCTCTCGCAGCTCTCTGCGAGCCACGTGCTCCACTGCTCGGCCTCGTCGCCGGGCCACGCCTCGCGGGCCTCGCGGGTAATCTGCTCGGCGCGCAGCATCTCAATGTCGACGCCGCACTCTCGGCACAGACGCACCAGCACGGCGGCCAGGCTCATGCCAGTCGGGGTTTCGGTTAGCTTCGTCACGGGGGTGGGAACCTTGGGGAATCGTTGGCGGGGCCGGTCTCGTGGTCAGGGGGTCGACTGCGGCCCGGCAGGCTTCCTGGCGACGAGCTTCAGTAGGTCGCCAACCTCGCAGTGGGCTTCGATCGGGTGGCGGAGGTGCCGGTCGACCATCACGCGGTACTGGTTCCGGCGGCCGACCCGCTTCCGCTCCAGAAAACCTTCGTCTTCCAGCTCCTGGACAATACGTTGTACGGCGCGTTCGGTAATCCCTACCCTGTCGGCGACTTCCCGCAGAACCAGCCCCGGCTCCAGCTTCAGCTGAATCAGCACGTGGGCGTGATTCGTGAGGAAGGTCCACCGGTGGCTCGTCGGGGCGTTCGGATCGGGAGCTCGCGGCTTTCCAACGCTCATGCGGGGGTCGTCCGGTCGGATGACGAAATGCGAATCGATTTACCGGAATCTTAATACACGAAATAAGTGTCGTCAATGTGAGGGCTCAAGTTGAGGGGAACCTCAGCGGTACGCGGGGGCAGAAACTGCCGCTAGCACCGGCGCTCCGGCAGATTCTGCGCGGCCTGATCTGCCGACGAGGGCGGCGTCGGCTTGTTTTCGCGGGGATTAGCAAGCGACTTTGTTTGGCACGGCGGTTGCCTAAGGGAGATGCCGTTGGCAGGGGGGCACACCTGCTAGCAAACCAAACACCATGCCTTACGGGCTGTACATCTCGGCAGAGGGCGCCAAGGCTCAGAGCCAGCGTCTGGAAGTCCTGGCCAACAATATGGCCAACGTCAACACGGTCGGCTTCAAGCCCGACGTGGCGACCTTCCAGTCCCGCTTCGCCGAGGCGATTCAGCGTGGCACGGCCATGCCCGGTTCCCGCGAGCTGACCGACGTCGGCGGCGGGGTGAAGGTCAACGAGACCGTCACGAGCTACGCCCCCGGCCAGCTGCAGCGGACCGGCGGCGCCACCGACATGGCCATCATCGGCAACGGATTCTTCCAGGTCGCCGGGCCCGACGGCGAGGCCCTGCTGACGCGGGCGGGCAACTTCAGCATCAACGCCAACGGGACGCTCACGACCGCCGACGGCCAGCGTGCGGTGCTGAGCGCTGGCGGGGCCCCGATCCAGCTCAACCCAGAGCAGGACTGGCGGCTGACCCGCACCGGCGAGATCGAACAGGACGGCACGGCCACCCCACTGGCGATCGTGCAGCCCGAGTCGCTCGACCTCTTGAACAAGGTTGGCGCCAACCTGTTCCGCTCCCGCGGCGAGGCCCTGCCCGTTGAGGCCGCCGGCCGCGAGGTCCGCTCGGGCTACCTCGAGATGTCGGGCGCCAACTCGACTACCGAGATGATGTCGCTGATCGAGACCTCTCGCGCGTTCGAGGCGAACGCCAAGATGATCCAGAACCAAGACAGCATGATGAGCTCGCTGATCGGCCGTGTGCTGCGGAGCTAACGCCCGGCCGCTACTGGTCACCAATCAAACCTAGTCGCAGACAAGTCCCATGAGTGTTCAAACCCTTTACACCGCCGCGACGGGCATGGAAGCCCTCGAGACGAAGCTCGACGTCATCGCCAATAATATGGCGAACATCAACACGACCGGCTTTAAGAAGGACCGGGCGAACTTCGAGGACCTGTTCTACCGCCAGCACAAGCTGCCGGGCGCGCTGGACTCGGACGGCAACATCACCTCGACCGGCATCGACGTCGGCCTCGGCGTGCGGGTTAGCAGCATGCAGGCCGACTTCGACCAGGGCGCCTTCCAGCAGACCGGCAACCAGCTCGACTTCGCCATTGAGGGCAACGGCTTCTTCGAGGTGACTGGCCCCAATGGTGAGCAGCAGTACACCCGCGCCGGCAATTTCGGCATCAACGCCAACGGTGACCTGGTGCTCGGCTCGGCCAACAATGGTTACCGGATGAACCCGAACATCAACATCCCGGCCGAGGCGATCGACGTTGTGGTGTCGAACGACGGCACCGTGCAGTACAGCACGGCGGGTTCCCCCACGCTGTCGACCGCGGGCAACATCACGCTGACCACGTTCATCAACCCGGACGGCCTGATCAAGCTGGGAGACAACCTGTTCAAGGCGTCCGACGCGTCGGGCAACGCCCAGAGCGGCCTCACCCCCGGCCAGCAGGGCGTCGGCATCCTGCGGCAGGGCTCGCTCGAGGCCTCGAACGTCGAGCCGGTCACCGAGCTGATCGACCTGATCACCACGCAGCGGGCTTTCGAGCTCAACTCGCAGGTCGTGCAGGCCGGCGACCAGGTGATGCAGATCGTCGCGAACCTGCGTCGGGGTTAATCGCTAGCCGCCCGCCACGGAACTGACTCCTAACGACCAATCATGCTTGCTCGCTTCTTCAACTCGATCGGCCTCGCGCTGCTGACGCTGACCGCGTCGGCCGGCGCCGCGGACCTGCACCTGCTGGAGCACGCCCAGCCGAAGACCGGTGTGGTCCGCGTTGAGGACGTCGCGGCGATCCTGAACGCCGGCCCGGCCGAGATCGAAGCCCTCGGTCGCATCGCCCTGATGCCGTCGCCGGCGCCGGGTCAGCAGCAGGTGCTCCGCTCGCAGGGCGTCCGCGAGTTGCTAGCCGCCCATGGCGTCGACCTGTCCGGCCTGCGTTTCCGCGGCGCCAGCGAGACGCTGGTCTCGTCGCGGATCTCGGCCGGCGTCACGACAGAAGAAATCGAAGCCGAGGCCGCTCCGCAGCCCACCGCGCCGCTCGCCAGCCAGCCGCAGACCGGCTTCCGTGGGGCGAGCAGCCCGGCCGCCCCCGCCGACCGCAAGGTTACTGCCCCGCGGCGGCTGCGGCTGTCCTCGCGGCGGCTCGAGCAGCTGAACGAGTCGCTCACACAGCAGCTCACCGAGTTTGTGCAGACCGAGACCGCCGACGGCATGCTCTACGTGACCGGCGTTGAGCTCAAGGAGCACAACGCGATGACGCTGGCCGCCAACCGCGGCGAGCTGCGGATCACGGCCTCGACCGCGCTGCGGGTTGGGCGTCAGCGGTTCGTGCTCTCGTTCACCGGCGAGCAGGGCGAGGTCAAGTTCCCGGTGCTGGCCAACATCGTCGAGGCCCGCCCGGCGGTCATCGCCCGCCGCGACGTCCCGCGCGGCATGGTCGTCACCGCGGCCGACGTGCACATCGCCCCGCTGCCGACCGACTTCCGCCCCCGCGGGGTCGAGTCGGTCGCTTCGAGCCTGGACGAGGTCCTCGGCAAGGAAGCGATCACCGGGCTGCGGGCAGGCGACGTGCTGACCGACGGCAACTGCCTGCCGCCGGTAATGGTCCAACGCAACGCCCTGGTGAGCGTCAGCTCCGGCCGGGGCGCTATCCGTGTCCGCACCCAGGCCAAGGCCCGCACCGAGGGCCGGCTGGGCGACATCATTGAGGTCGAGACCCTCGACAGCCGCGAACGCTTGCAGGCCCGCGTCGTGGGCCGTGGCCGGCTGGCCGTGCTGACGGTCGGCGGGGCCGAGATGCAAGCGGTCGCCGAGAACCTAGAAACGCTGAGGCTCCGATGAACACCCTGAAGACCGCACTCACGCTGCTGTTCGTGCTCGCCTGCCTGGCGGACGGCGACTGCTCGGCCCAGGAGGGCACGCTGCTCTACAAGAGCTCGATCGGCGCCGAGGGGCAGCAGCAGGCGCTGACGCTGCAGAACAGCTCGTTCATGTACCAGCCGCTCTCCCCCGAGGCCCGCGCCCGCGAGCTGAAGAAGGAGGACATCATCACCGTGCTGGTCGACTACCGGGCGAACGTCAACAGCGAAGGCGACGCCGAGAGCCGCAAGACCACCAGCATCAACGCGGTGCTGGCCGAGTGGATCGGCTTCGACGGCAAGAGCATCTTCAAGGGCCCGCAGTCGCGGGGCGACCCCGCCATCCAGGGCTCGCTCAACAGCATCTACCGGGCCGAGGGCGACCTGAGTCAGATCGACTCGATGACGTTCCGCATCGCGGCCAAAGTTGTCGACATCCGCCCCAACGGCAACCTGATCATCGAGGCCCACCGCACCATCCAGGCGAACGACGAGGTGTGGATGACCTCGCTCACCGGCGAGGTGAGCCGCCAGTCGATCGGCCCCGACCGCGTTGTCCGCAGCGACGCCATCACCGACCTGCGGATCGACAAGAAGGAACGCGGGCAGGTCCGCAACAGCTACGCCCCCGGCTGGCTCGGCTGGTGGTGGAGCAAGCACCACGCCATTTAACGCCACACACACGACACAACTCCTCACCCACGTCACGCTCATGTCCGCCAAGACCAACTTCATCCTGCCGATTGTCCTGCTCGCCCTGGCGCCGCAGCTGGCGTTGGCCGTCGGCCGCACCGAGCTGCGGAACATCTGCCACGTGAAGGGCCAGGAAGAGAACACCCTGCGGGGCCTCGGCCTCGTGGTCGGCCTGAACGGCACCGGCGAGGCGGGCGACCTGCAGACCATGCGGGCGCTGTCCAGCGCGATGGAGATCATGGGCAGCCCGGTCTCCACCACCGGCCGGGCCGACGCGGAGTCGCTCGAGGAGCTCAAGAAGATCAAGAACGCGGCGCTGGTGTACGTCACGGCGACCGTGCCCGCGGCCGGGTCCCGCCGTGGCGACCAGCTCGACTGCTTCGTCAGCGCCATCAACGGCAAGAGCCTGAAGGGGGGCCGCCTGGCGTTCTCCACCCTGCAGGGCCCCAACACGCAGGACCACCGGGTGTACGCCCTCTGCCAAGGCCAGCTGGTGGTCGAGGACGCGGAGCAGCCGATGGTCGCCCGCATCCACGGCGGCTGCCAGATGCAGCAGGACGTGCGGACCGAGTTTGAGAAGGACGGCTACGTCACGCTGGTGCTCGACCGCCACCACGCCGACTTCAACGTCGCCCAGACGGTTGGCGAGCTGATCCAGAACATGTACCGCGACAACTTCATGCAGGACCAGGTCAGCCAGGACGAAGACCTGCTCGCCACGCTGGTGCGGGTCGAAAACGCCAGCAACATCCGCGTGCAGATCCCCGAGGTCTACCGCAACGACCCGGTCACGTTCGTCGCGCAGCTCATGGAGCTAGGCGTGTACAACGTCGAACCCGAGGCCCGCGTGGTGGTGAACCCCCGGGCCAAGTCGATCGTGATCAGCGGCGACGTCGGCATCGGCGACGTGGTCGTCACGCACCGCAACCTGACCATCGAGGCCAACCCGGCCGCGATCGCCAAATTCGAGAAGATCGACCCCGACGCCTACTCTCAGGGCGGTTCGGGATCGGCCAAGCTGCAGTCGCTGGTCGACGCGATGCAGGACCTGCGGGTGCCGGCCGGCGACATCATCGAGATCATCAAGGGCATCGAGCGTAACGGCAAGCTGCACGGCAAGCTGATTATCGAGTAGCCGCCAACCCGGCCCCGACACAGGCGTTCCCAGGACGGACCCCATGAACATCCCATCAGCACAGATCCCGATCGCGGCCACGCAAGGCAGGGCGCCGCTGCCGGCGTCCGGACTGGCGTCGGGCTCGCCCGACCAGCTCGAGGCCGCCAAGGAAACCAAGCAGGCGTTCACCGACTTCGTCGGCAAGACCTTCTACGCCCAGATGCTCAAGTCGATGCGGCAGACGGTTGGCAAGCCGGCCTACTTTGACGGCGGCCGCGCGGAAGAGGTGTTCCGTGGGCAGCTCGACCAGACCATCGCCGACAAGATGTGCGAGTCGAACGGCCACAGCCTGGCCGACGGCATGTTCGAGCGGCAGTTCCCTGAGCACGCCGAGATTCTTCGCCAGCACGAGCAGTCGTTGAGCAGCCGGTCGACCAGCAACCAGCAGACCGGCGTGCTGCCGAACGGCGGGCAGGCGACCAGTGGGCGGCCGGCTAGCGGATTGGACCAACTTGCGGCGCTCCGCCGTATCTGATTCTCACCCAGGACGACCGTCAGCGGCGCCCGACCAGCGGGCCCCGTCGAACACGCAGGACAGTTATGGACATCGCCACGGCAGAGCCGACCGGACTTCAGGAAACGCCCGAGTGGGGCGACCGCATCGCGGGGCTGCTCTCGGAGCTGATGCAGACGCAGCGCGAGCTGCTGTCGCTGCTGTCAAAGAAGCGCGAGCTGGTCGCCGCCCGCGACAGCGACGGTCTGAATCAATTGCACGCCGACGAGGCCAAGCTCGTCGCGCGGCTGCAGGGATGCTGCCAGCAACGCCAGCGGCTGCTCGACGAGGCCGAGGGCGTAGGGATGCCGTCGCGTTCGCTCGAGACCCTCGCCGGCGCGCTGCCGAGCGAGAGCCGCCAGCGGCTGCGACCCGACATCCGCGACGCGCGGCGGCAGTCGCGACTGTTGCAGCACCAGAGCCTCGCCAATTGGGTGCTGGTGCAGCGGTCGCTGCTGCACCTGTCGCAGATGACGGAGATTATTGCCACCGGGGGTCGGATGCGGCCGACATATGGTAAGGAATCTCCTACCGCTAAGGGCGGCACGCTGGTCGACCAGGCGGTCTAGGCGCCCACGGGGCAGTGGGGGATTGCCCGCCCAGCTTGACTCACTTTCGGCCTTTACTCACTCACTCACGGCTTCACCTACTTGCCGGCCTAGCCAATGTCCCTGTTCGGGTCACTACAGATTGCTAGCAACGCGCTGCAGGCCACGCAGATCGGCCTGCACGTTGTCGGCAACAACATCGCCAACGCGAACACCCCCGGGTTCATTCGCGAGGAGGTGGTGTACTCGCCTGCGCCGGTGCAGAAGTTTGGCCGGCTGACGCTGGGGCTGGGCGTCGAGATCGACGCGATCGTCCAGAAGGTCGACCGCTTCCTCTCCGAGCGGACCCGCAACGCGGCGTCCGACCGCGCGGGCGCCGAGGTGCAGAGCAAGGCCTACGCCGACCTCGAGTCGCTGCTCAACGAGCTCACCGACACCGACCTCAGCACCGGCCTGACCGGCTTCTTCAACTCGATCGACGGCATCGCGGACGCGCCGGCCGACATCTCGGCCCGCAACCTGGTGATCGGCAAGGGCAAGACGCTCGCCTCGGACCTGCGCCGGCTGTCGACCCGCGCGGTGGACGTCCGCAACGAGCTCGACACGCGGCTGGGCAACGCCGCCGAAGAGATCAATCAGCTGTCCGAGCGGATCCGGGTGCTCAACCTGCGGATCGCGACCAGCGAGGGGGGCTCCGCCTCGGCGAGCGAGGCGGGCGGCCTGCGGTCCGAACGCAACGCGGCGGTGAGCCGGCTCGCCGAGCTGGTCGACATCACCTCCGCCGAGCAGCCCAACGGCTCACTCAACGTTTCGGTGGGCGGCGACTTCCTGGTATTCGACGCGCTGCGTCGTGACGTGAAGGCCGTCACGGAGTCGGGCGACGGGCTCAACACCACCACCATCAAGTTTGAGGACAACAACAAGACGCTCAACCTATCGGGCGGCGAGGTGTTCGGCCTGACGACCGCACGGGACGAGATTGTCGGCTCGTTTGTCGACAGCGTGGACGCGTTTGCCGCGACCCTAATCAACGAGTTCAACAAGGTCTACTCGCAGGGCCAGGGCGCGATCGGATTCGATACGCTGACCTCGGTGAACGGCGTCTCCGACCCCGACGCCGTGCTCGACGAGGCGGGCCTCGACTTCACGCCGGTCAACGGCTCGTTCCAGCTGCTGGTCTACACCGAGGGGGCGGACGGCACGGTCTCGACCGACGTGACCGACATCAACGTCGACCTCAACGGCATCGACGGCGATTCCTCCCTCACCACGTTGGCCGCGCAGCTCGACCGCATCTCGGGCATCAGGGCCAGCGTCGACAACGTGGGCCGGTTGTCGCTCGCGGCCGACGCCCGCGACACCACGTTCGCCTTCGCCGACGACAGCAGCGGCGTGCTGGCTGCGCTGGGGCTCAACACATTCTTCACCGGCTCGGACGCGCGGTCGATCAATGTCAACCAGGAGCTGGACGGCGTGGCGAACGCGGCCAAGTTCGCGGCCGCCCGGGACGGCGAGACCGAGGGCAACGACAACGCCCTGCAGCTTTCGGCGTTCTTCGATCGCGAGCTGGACGTGCTGGGCGGCGCGTCGCTGGCCGACCAGTACGACGAGTTGATCAACGAGGTCGTGACCGGCGCGACGATCGCCTCGAGCGTATCCGACGGGCTCAAAGTCTTCGAGGCCACCCTGCAGGGCGAGGAGCAGGCGATCTCCGGCGTCAATATCGACGAGGAGGCGATCAACATGATCCAGCTGCAGCGCACCTATCAGGCGAATGCCCGGCTGGTCCAGACCATCAGCGAGATGCTCGATATTTTGGTGAACATTTAGCCGGGGTGGTCCTGCCCCTGGCGGGGTGGGCTGCCCACAGGCGAACCCCATACAAACACAATTAGAACGCGCCGACCATGGCCGCTATCCTCCCCATCCCGACCACCCGGACCAGCGACTACCTGTCGCGGACCCGGCTCGTGCAGCAGATCCAGTCCGACCAGGTCGACCTGCTGCGGCTGCAGAACCAGCTCAGCACCGGCCGCCGGATCTTCCTCCCCAGCGACGACCCGGGCGCCGCCGTGCGGGCGATCACCCTGCAGCGGACCATCGAGCGGAAGGACCAGCTGCAGATTAACATCTCGTCGGCGTCGGCCAAGCTGACGGTCGCGGAGGGTTCGCTTAACCAGGTGTCGGAGGTGATCAACAGCGTCCGCGGCAGCACGCTGCCCGTGATCGACACCGTCGCGACGGACAACGAACGCAAAGCGGTGATCCAGGAGATCAACCAGGCGATCGAATCGCTGACGCACTTCGCCAACTCGCAGTACCAGGACACGTTCTTGTTCGGCGGAACCCGGGCGCTCGAGGAGCCGTTCAACTTTGCCGGCAACTTCATCGAGTACCGCGGCAACGAGGCCAACCTGCAGTCGCACGTCGAGATCGGGCGGCTGTTCGACACGAACGTCTCGGGGGCGGAGATCTTCGGCGGGATGTCCGACGCGGTGCGGGGGTCGGTCGACCTCGACCTGCAGGTCTCGGAGAAGACCTACCTGAGCCAGCTGAACGGCGGCGCCGGGGTCGCCCCGAACGGGGCGGTGCAGCTCTCGATCGGTCTCAACTCCTACGTGGTCGACCTCAGCGCGGCCCACACCCTGGGCGACGTCGCGCGGATGATCGAGGAGGGCGCGCCCTCCGGCTCGGGCATCACGGTCGACGTCGAGGGGGACGGCCTGCGGGTGAACCCGGGGCCGGGCGGGCTGGCGATCGTCGAGGTGTCGGGCGGCCGCACGGCGCAGGAGCTCGGCATCCGGCAGGACGCCCAGGTGCTCACCCCGTTCGGCGACGACGTCAACCCAAGCCTGCGGAAGACCTCGCAGCTCAGCGACCTGGGCGGCACGAAGGCGACCGGGCGGATCAACCTCGGCGTGACTAACGCCGGGATCAAGCTGCGGGCGACCTCCAACGGCGCCGAGTTCGACGGCGTCGACGTGATCGTCGCGGGGGGCGCGCCGTCGGGCGGGGAGACCGCGGTCTACTCGGCCGGCCCGCCGCCGGAGCTGACCGTCACGGTCGAGACCGGCGTGACCCGTGCGCAGGACGTGGTCGATCTGATCAACTCCGACGCGTCGGTTCCGTTCGAGGCGGCGGTCGACTACTTCGGCGCCACGTCGTCGCAGCAGGCCGGCCTCGGCTTTGTCGTGCCGCAGACGTTCGTCGACGCCACGAGCGGCGGCAGCGGCAGCTCGCTGGACCTGGCAGCCGGGCTGCGGCTGACCAACGGGCTGGGCGAGGTGGTGATCGACACGTCGGCCGCCGAGACCATCGAGGACCTTGTCAACATCCTCAACCAGCCGGAGTACGGCCTGTCGGCGCAGATCAACGCCGACGCCGACGGCATCGACGTGCGGTCGCGCCGCTCGGGGGCCGACTTTACGATCGGCGAGAACGGCGGCACGCTGGCCGAGGACCTCGGGATCCGCACCTACACCTACACCTCGCGGCTGGACGAGTTCAACCGCGGCCGCGGCGCAGTTATCGAGGGCGTCAACGACGCCGCTACCCGCAACGCCAACAACCTCACTATCTCGGTCACCGACCAGGGCGTCGAGACCACCTTCGAGATCGACCCGATCGGCATCGCCACGGTGCAGGACCTAATCGACCGGATCAACGGGCCGGTGGTCGACGGCGGCGCCGGCGGAGCCGTGGTCGCCTCGCTCGCCACGGTGGGCAACGGCCTGGTGCTGAGCCGGGCCGACCCGGCGACCACCGCGTCGGGCGGCCTCGCGTTCGCCGCCGACACGCTCACCTTCTCTGCCGACGCGCCCGGCGCGGCCGGCAATGCAAACTTTACCGTGGACGTGGTGGACACTGGCTCGGGGGGGCTGTCCACCACGTACAACTCGGGGACCGGCGCGATCACGGTCGACCTGGGCGGCTCCACGACCGAGACCACCGCCACGATCGCGGCGGACATCTCCACGGCGGTCGCTGGCTACACCGTCGCCGCCGCCGACGGCACGCAGCCCGCGGCAACCTTGGCGGCCACGGGCGTGGCGGTCACCGGCGGCAGCGACATCGGGTTCCTCGATCCGGCGGCTCCGGCGACGGTCGACGTCGCCTACGCGGCGGACACGCTCACCTTTGCGGCGGACGCATCGGGGTCCGCGGGCAACGACAACTTCCAGTTCGAGGTGATCGACAGCGGCTCCGGCGGGTTGTCGACCGTCTACGATTCAAACGTCGACCCCAAGACGATTGTGGTGGACCTCGGCGGCTCGGCGACCGAAACCACCGCCACGATTGCGGCCGACATCTCCGCGTCGGTCCCCGGATTCACGGTCACGGCCGCAGACGGGACGCAGCCCGCGGCCGCGGTTGCCGCGACGCCAGTGGCGGTCACCGGCGGGTACGACGCCGACGAGTTCACGGTTTCTGGCGAGTTGGCCGACCGGCTCGGTTTCCTGCCCGACGGGCAGAGCTCGGTCACGTCGGCCGGTGCGTCGGTCCAGGCCGAGGACCGCAACACGCAGGAGGTGGCGAGCGTGTTCAACACGCTGCTGCGGCTCCGCGAGGCGCTCAAGGACAACGACACCATCGCCATCGGCGAGGAGTACGCCGAGCTGGACGAGGACCTGAACCGCGCCACGTTTGCGCGGTCGGAGGTCGGGGCCCGGCTGCAGAACCTCGACGTGCTGAAGATCCGGCTCGAGGACGAGGAGGTGCAGCTCCGCTCGACCCTGTCCGAGGCGATCGACGCCGACATCGCGGAGGTGATCTCGGACTTCACGGCGCGGCAGTTTTCGCTGCAGGCGTCGCTGCAGACGACCGCCAACCTGCTGCAGTTGAGCGTGCTGAACTTCCTGTAGCGAGAAGCCGTTTGGGAGCCGTTTGGGAGCAGGGTGCTGGCGCCTTGAGGGCCCCGGGGGGGCGCCCTCAAGGTCTGCCTGACTGTTCGCGCTCGCGGGGGCGGCTGCGGCTTGCGGATTCTGCCTAGCGCCGCGGGGAGATTTCCGTCATCCCGTTCCACCCCGACAGCCGATGCAACCGAAACGGGAAGAGAGATACGCATATCCCTGCCAGCCGCCACGCGGAGCTAGCTATGGTTATAGACACCAGCCGATTCGGTCCAGTTGAATGTCAGTCGAGCGACGTGCTCACGTTTCCCCACGGCCTGATCGGCATGGAGGGGTGCCGCGAGTGGGTGCTGCTCGCCGATTCGGAGAACCAATCCCTCGGCTGGCTGCAGTCGGCCGAGCGGCGCGACCTGGCGCTGGCGGTAGTGAGCCCGCGCAGGTTTGTGCCGGACTACCAGGTGCGGGTTTCTGCCCGGGAGGTGGCCGACCTGGCCGCCGCCGATGGCGAGCAGCTGCAAGTGCTGGTGATCCTCAGCCGGTCGGAAGACGGGCTGGTGGTGAACCTGAAGGCCCCGGTGGTTGTCAGTCTCGGGTCACGTCGGGGCCGTCAGGTCGTCGCCAAGGACGACCACTCCGTGCAGTACGTGCTGGGCGCGACGGTGCCGTTCCGACAATCGGCATAGGCGTCGGCAGCGAAACAGATGGCTCCAATCGCTGCCAACCCGGCCGGCGGAATAAACGGGCCTTGGGGGCGTCGGCTACAGTATCCCGAAACCGCTGGCCGATGCTAGCTACGTGACGGAGCACAGACGCGCTGGTGCGCGGCCGCTCAGAAAGCCCAACGCCGACTGGCGCAACACAGGAAGTCCCCATGCTGGTCCTATCAAGACAGCGCGACGAGAGCATCATCATCGGCGACAATGTCGTCATCACGGTCGTTGACGTCCGTGGCGACAAGGTCCGGCTTGGCATCGAGGCCCCGGTAGAGATCCCGGTTCACCGCCGCGAGGTCTACGAGGCGATCCAGCGCGAGAACCGCCGCGCCGCCGAGACCTCGACCGAGGACGCCCGTCAGCTCGGCGGCAAGGACGAGGCCGCCAAGTAGCGGCCCTCGGCCCGGTCCCGCTGGCAGCGGCCCGTGGGTCCGCCCGGCAGGCCGCCGCGTGCGCTTGGCGCCGAGTCCCCCCTCTTCTCTCTGGACGCCGTTTGCGGCGGCGTCCGTCGGTTCTTATCTCAGCGTTGACTCTTCTTTCTTGGCGATCTCTCGCCACGCGGTCCAGCGGCAACGACCGCTACCAACGACCGCGGATTGGGGGTAACGCCACGCCGTTTTTCAAGCGCGAACCGTGCTGGTAGACCGGCGAAACCACACAAAGCTGACCGGTGGCGCCGGTCGTTCGGGATGTGCCGGCCAAGCCGTGAGACAAGTGTGGTAATTCGAGCGACAACCTAACGCCCCCATCTTTACCAGACGATACGTTGCCTTAGACGCGTTCGTACAGAGCGGGCGCGTGCAGGATCGGAATGCCCTTGAGCGACGCTCCCCAGAGCCGAACTTAGGGTGGATCCAGGTCATTGGCGACCACGCCAGGCCGTGCGGCAGAAGGGACTGGGTTAGCCCCGAAGCCTGCGGTCGAGGCAGCGTCCCCCAGCGGGGACGACGCCTCGGGAGCCAGACGAGGATCGACAACTTGGAGGTTGCAACACCGTGATGCTCGCAGGCTTGTGCCCGCGGGTCGCCAAAAATCAGAAGACCGGCTAGGGCCTGCCGCCAACCCGGTCGCACTTGGACAAGAGTCCTTATTGAAGGGGTGTTTCGATGACACGTATCAACACAAACGTCGGCTCTTTGGTCGGTCGTAACAACCTGCAGCGGTCGAACGCCAGCTTGGCGCAGTCGCTGACTCGGTTGAGCACCGGTCTGCGTATTAACACGGGCAAGGACGACCCGGCCGGTTTGATTGCTTCTGAGAACTTGCGGTCGGACATCACCGCGATCAAGAAGGCGATCAGCAACACCGACCGCGCCAATCAGGTGATCGCGACCGCCGACTCGGCCCTCGGCCAGGTCAGCTCGCTGCTGAACGACATCCGCGGCCTGGTGACGGAGTCGGCCAACGCCGGCGCCCTGTCGGACGAGCAGATTTCAGCCAACCAGCTGCAGGTCGACTCGTCGCTCGAGGCCCTCAACCGGATCGCCCAGACCACGACCTTCCAGGGTCGCCGCCTGCTGGACGGTTCGCTGGACTTCCTCGTGACCCAGGGCACCAACAGCGACAAGATCTCGAACCTGCAGATCGACCAAGCCAACCTCGGCGCCACGGGTGAGGTCAGCGTTGACGTCAACGTGACCACCGCCGCCACCCAAGCCACCGTTGAAATCGGCGACCTGCCGGACGTTACCCCGCCAGTGACCGGCGCCGTCAACTTCGAGATCGAGACCACCGCCGCTGAGGGCTCCACCGGCTCGGTCGACTTCGACATCATCACCGCAGACACCCAGCAGGGCACCGCCACGCTGGGCGTCACGTCCCAGGCCGAAGGCACCTTCACCATCGGTGGTGAGGTGGTTACGATCGCGGCACTTGCCGGTGGCAACTTTGACGCCGCTGCGGGCAACGCGGCCATCACCTCGATCGTTATCGACGTCGACGATCTCAGCGCGACGGGTGGCAACGACGTTGACGTCGACCTTAACTCCGGCGTGCTGACGTTGACCTTCGACGCCGACGCCATCACCGTTGCCGATGTTGTCAACGTGCTGAGCGGCACCGGTAGTACGGGCAACGTCGCCACGATCGACTACTCCGGAAGCACAGACACGATCGCCTCGACCGACTTCACGGCGAGCACGGCGGGTGGTGGCGCGACAGCGATCGCTGCGGACACGACCATCGCTGCTCCGACCTCGGCGCTGGCCGGCGGCGGCACGGAGAACTTCACGCTGGTCGCCGTTGAAGACGGCCCCGCCGACGGGGCTGAGATCTCGGCCGCCACGGCTCCGACGATCGCCTTCACCGGCACTACGGCCGACGACTCGGCTTCGTACGACGCCGGCACCAATGTGCTGACGATCAACATCGACAGCGACATTACCACCGACCGCACGTTCCAGGACATTGCCGACCTGATCGCGGACGCCGGCGAGTTCACCGTGAACGGCGCCAGCTCGTCGCCGGTGCTTACCAACGGCTCGGCGATTATCGGCGGCACCGCCGCGGCGATCGACACCAACACCGGGGCATTGACCGTCACGGTGGACGGCGTCGACGAGGTGACCACCACCGAGACCATCGACATCACCGGCACGCTTGTGGCTGGTGAGGGCGGCGACATCGGCATCAGCTTCGCCGAGGCGGCTCTCGGCGGCGGCGCCGCGTCCACCGCGGTGATCGGCAACGCGACCTCCGGCTACACGGTGCAGATCAACACCGACTTTGCCGGTGGCGTCGACATCGATGACATCCGGGCGGCAATCGCATCGATCAACGAGGTGGACACCGCGGTCTTCAACGGCACGCCGGGCACCTCGACGTTCAACGCCATCGCTGTAGGCGGCTCCACGACGTTCCCGGACGCCGCCCCAGCCGCGATCAGCCTGACCGGCGGTGTCGATCAGGTGATCTCCAGTGAGGCGATCAACATCACCACCGAGGTCGGTTTTGTTGGCAACCTGAGCATCGGCTTCGCAGAGGCCAACCTGTCGGGCACGCCGACCAACACCATCACCAACGGCGCCAACGACTACACGATCCAGATCGATAGCTCGGCCCCGGTGACCCTCGAGGAGATCCGCTCCGCGATTGCGGATCTGGCGGAGGTTGGTTCGGCGACGCTCGAGAACTCCGGCTCTGGTTCGACGACCTACAACGCGGCCATCGACGTCGCGCCGACGCCTCCGACCCTGCTGACCGGCGCCGGCGCCGGCAACGGCGTCAACGGCATCGACGCCGACCTGGTGTTCGAGCTGGCTGGTTCGATCGGTTCGGAGGTCCTCACCTTCGAGGCCAACACGAGCCTCGAGCTGCTGGTGACCGGCATCAACGCGGTCAGCGACGCGACCGGCGTCACGGCCTCGGCCAACAACGCCGGCGACGGCTTGATCCTTGAGTCGGCTGGCTACGGGTCGAACTCCTTTGTCGACCTGCAGATCATCCAGGAGGACGAGTCCGACGTCACCGCGACCCGGGCGTTCAGCACCGCCCTAGGCCAGGGCACCCGCGAGGCCGGCACCGACATTGTCGCGTCCGTCAACGGCATCACCGCCAACGGCGACGGCAACGAGCTGTCGATCAACACGGCCACGCTCGACCTGTCGGCCACCATCGACGTTGGCTTCACCGGGACGGCCAGCTTCAACATCGATGGCGGCGGCGCCCTGTTCCAACTGGGACCGGACGTGGTCTCCAACCAGCAGGCCCGCTTGGGCATCAGCAGCGTCAACACGGCCGCCCTGGGCGGCGTGAACGGCCTGCTGTACCAGCTGCAGGACGGTGGATCGGCGGCCCTGGCCAACGACCCGAACGTCGCCGCGGCGATCGTCGAAGAGGCGATCGACCAGGTGACCTCGCTTCGCGGTCGACTGGGCGCCTTCCAGCGGACGACGCTCGAGACGAACAAGAACGCCTTGAACGACACGCTGGCCAACCTGACCGAGGCCGAGAGCTCGATCCGCGACGCCGACTTCGCCGAGGAAACCGCGAACCTCACCCGTTCGCAGATCCTGGTGCAGTCCGGCACACGGGTCTTGGGCATCGCCAACCAGAACCCGCAGAACGTGCTGGGTCTGCTCGGTTAAGCCCCGCCGGCGTAACTTGAAAACGACAAGCCGGTTCGGCCCCCTTGGGCCGGACCGGCTTTTTTCGTAGCTGGCGCCGATAGCGGCGGCGGCAGAACCGCTCCAGGCGGGCAGTCCCCGCAGCCGATACCCTTTAAGCAGTTGTGCGCGCCGAGCGTGACCTACGTTTGCAGGCGCCCTGCGCGTTACCGAGTCCCTGCACACTACGGCAGTCTCACAGCACCGTGTCCGCCATCCAGACCAGCGTCGGCCTGATTTCCGGCATCCCGATCGAGGATACCGTGAATCAATTGATCTCAGTGGCCCGCCAGCCACTGAGCCGGCTGAACTCGCGCACCGAGGGCCTGCTGGCGGAGCGGACCGCGGTGGACACGCTGGCCACGCTGGTGCTTGGGCTGCAGTCGTCGATCAACTCGTTCAAGTCGGCGTCGACGTTCACCAAGAAGGCGGCGTCCTCGTCAGACGCGACGCTGGTCTCGGCGAAGATCACCAGCGGCAAGTCGCCCAAGGCCGGCAGCTACAAGTTCACGCCGATTCAATCGGCGTCGGCCCACCGCCTGCTTTCGGGCGGGTTCTCGGACCTCGAGAATGGGCTCGGCGACGGCACACTCAGCTTCCGCTTCGGCGGGCACGTGAACAAGGGCGTCTCGCTGAGCGAGATCAACGCCGGCGCCGGCTTCAAGGCCGGGAAGATCAAGATCACCGACCGCAGCGGCGCCGCCGCCGAGATCGACCTGCGTGCCGCCCAGACCGTGGACGACGTGCTCGAGGCGATCAACACCAACACCGAAATCAACATCACCGCGACCGCCGAGGGCGACCGCATCAAGCTGACCGACACCGTTGGCGGGTCGACCAGCAACCTGGTGGTGCAGGAAGTCGGCCTCGGCACAACCGCCGCCAGCCTCGGGCTGGCGGGGATCAACGAGCCTGGGAACGAGGCTTCCGGCGACGACATCTTCACGCTGCACGGCGCCACAAAGCTAACCACCCTGAACGACGGCGTCGGCGTCCGGATCCTCAACGACCTAGAGGACGCCGCCGACATCGAAGTCGCCCTGGCCGATGAGACCACCGCCCAGATCGACCTGTCTGGCGCGACCACGCTTCAGGCCATCGTCGACAAGATCAACGACGACGAGACGCTCTCCGGGAAGGTGACCGCGTCGATCGCCGCGGACGGCAACCGCCTGGAGATCACCGACAACACCACCGGCGCCGGCGAGTTCTCCGTCAGCAGCTACGGCGGCGGATCGACCGCCGAGGACCTCGGCTTGACCGAGACCGCCGTCGGCGGCGTCATTACGGGGCGTCGCCTAACGGCCGGGCTGCGGGACACGCTGGTGTCGAGCCTCAACGGCGGCGTAGGGTTCGAGCTCGACGAGATCGACATCACCGACCGGGCCGGCGTCACGTCCAACGTGCAGCTGGCCGGAGCCGAGACCCTCGGCGACATCGTCGATCTCATCAACGCCGCGGGCGCAAACGTGACGGCCAGCGTCAACAACGCCCGCAACGGCGTTCAGATCGTCGACAACACGGAGGCCGGCGACATCACGGGAAGCCTGGTGATCGCCAGCTCGGGATCGGGGACCACGGCAGAGGACCTCGGCATCGCCGTAGACGACGCGGTCGGTTCGGTCAACAGTGGCACGCTCCGCCGGCAGACCATTAGCGCCTCGACGCTGCTGTCGTCGCTCAACGGCGGCACGGGCGTCATCCTGGGCGACATCCGCTTCACGGACTCCAACGGAGCCAAGGGAGTGGTCGACCTCAACAAGGTCGGCGCCGAGGCCGAGACCATCGGCGACGTGATCGACGCGGTCAACGCGCTGACCAACGGCGTCAGTGCCCGCATCAACGACGCCGGCGACGGCATCCTGATCACCGACACGGCCGGCGGCAGCGGCGACCTCATCATCAAGGACGTCAGCGGCAAGACCGGCGCCGGGCTCGGCATTATTGGCACGGCCACCGAGACCGACAATGAGGGCAACCAGATCGTCAACGGCTCGACCAGCTACAGCGTTTCGCTGGACGACCTGTCGGCCGACGTCAACAACATCTCGCTGGCCTCGCTCAACGACGGCGCCGGCGTGGACCCGGGCGTGTTCCGCGTCTTCGCGTCCGACAGCACCGATGAAACCCCCAAGAGCTTCATCGTCAACCTGGCGGACGCCGTTACGCTCGGCGACTTGCTCGAAGAGTTCAACTCGGCGGCAGAGAAGGCAGGCGCCGCGGTCACGGCGCAGGTCACCGAGAGCGGAACCGGCATCGAGCTGGTCGACACCGCGGGGGGGGCCGGCAGTCTTAGGGTCGAGGACCTCAACGGCAGTCTCAAGCCGGCGGCCGACCTCGGCATCGCCCGCGAGGCCGGCGCCGCGAACTCCGCCGGCGAGCAGAAGATTTCGTCGTTCGGACTCTTCGACGCCGACGCCGCCGAGGCGAGCGCCCTGGAGCTGGTCGCCGAACGGATCAACGACTTCGAGGCCGGCGTCACGGCGTCGGTCGTGTTCGACGGCTTCGGCTACCGCCTGGCGGTTGACGCCGACGAGAGCGGCTCGGCGAACGAGCTGCTGATCGACGACTCGGCGGGCCTGTTCACGTTCGAGGAGATCAGCCGTCCCAAGAACGCCGTGTTGCTGTTCGGCGAATCGGCCAGCTCGCCTGGCGTCGCGGTGTCTTCCCCGACGAACAAGTTCAACCAGGTTGTCGACGGGCTCGACCTGACGCTCGCCAAGGCGTCAAGCGATGCGGTCACGGTGACTGTCACCAAGGACAACGCGCCGATCAGCACGGCGGTCAGGAACTTTGTTGCGGCCTACAACTCGATCCGCACCAACCTGGGCGCGGTCACCGACTTTGACGCCGACACCAACACCACCGGCGTCCTGTTCGGTCGGAACGAGGCCCTGCGTGTCGACACCACCCTCAGCAGAATCGCCTCCGGGGCGTTCGCGGTGGGCGGGTCGTTCACGTCGCTTGAATCCATCGGCGTGAGCCTCGGCGACGACGGCAAGCTCACGCTCGACGCCACCAAGCTGACCGACGCCCTCGCCGAGAACGCCGGCGAGGTGGAGCAGCTGCTCAGTGACGATGGCAACGGCGTGCTCGCCAAATTCACCGCGGCGATTGACCAGCTGGCGAAGGGCGAGAACTCGCTGCTGACCTCCAGGTCGGAGTCGCTGCAGAACACGATCGACACCAACAACGCGCGGCTGGAGTCGATGTCCCAGTCGCTCGACCGCCAGCGGGACCGGCTGCTCCTCGAGTTCTACACCCTCGAGGAGACCATCGCCGGCTTCCAATCGAACCTCGACCTGCTCGACGGCATCAAGTACATCTCCCCGACCGGCGCGTAGCGTAGCGTGATTCACGACTCCCCAAAGTTTTAAGTACGGATACCTATCTTATGAACAACCGACGCGACTACCTTGCCACTAAGGTCAACACCGCCAACTCGGCGCAGCTGCACCTGATGCTGATCGAGGGGGCGCTGCGGTTTATCGACCAGGCCGACAAGGCGCTGGTCCGCGAGGAAGAAGTGGCCGCCAACGCCGCTTTGGTCCGGGTGATGGAGATCGTCGAAGAACTGCTGGTCGGCGTGCGGCACTCCGAGGACGATATCAACGTCAAGCTGGGCCAGCTCTACCAGTTCGTGTTCACCCAGGTGAGCCTGGCGTACGTCAACGCCGACCGGGCCGTGATCGACGACGCCCGCACGATCCTCGAGTTCCAGCGGGACACCTGGCGTCAGGCGTGCGAGCTGGTGGCCAAGGACTCGGCGAAGTCAGCCGGCAAGGCCCCGGCGTCCAAGGCGCCAGCGAAGCCGATCGCCGTGCCGACCCCGCACCTCGACTCGGCTCCTGCGCACACGGGCGTTTCGTTCGAGGCGTAGCGGGCGGCGGACGCGGCTGGAGCTCGGGGGCGTGAACCGGTAGAATTGACGGTTTCCGCGAACCCCACCCAACCGTCCACGCCCTGCCATGACCACCTCCCCGTCGTCGACCAAACAGCTCATCCGTGTTGGCCACAGCCCCGACCCGGACGACGCCTTCATGTTCTACGCCCTGGCGAAGGACAAGCTCGACACAGGCGGCTACGAGTTCACGCACGAGCTGGTTGATATCGAGACCCTCAACCAGCGGGCCTTCGGCGGGGAGCTGGAGCTGACCGCGGTGAGCATCCACGCGTACGCCTTCCTGCGCGACAAGTACATGCTGTGCAACTGCGGCGCGAGCATGGGCGACAACTACGGCCCGATGGTCGTGGCCAAGGACGAGTGCTCGGTCGAGGACCTCAAGAGCCGCACGATCGCCGTGCCGGGCAAGCTGACCAGCGCGTTCTTGTCGCTGCGGCTCTGCCTGGGCCAGGACTTCGACTACGTGCTGGTGCCGTTCGACCAGATCATCCCGGCCGTAGCCGCGGGCGAGTTCGAGGGGAAGAAGGTCGACGCCGGCCTGATCATCCACGAGGGCCAGCTCACCTACGGCGACCAGGACTTGAAGCTGATCGTCGACATGGGCGTCTGGTGGCACGACCTGACCGGCGGCCTGCCGCTGCCGCTGGGCGCCAACGCGATCCGCAAGGACCTGGGCGACGAGACCATCGTTGAGGTCGAGCGGCTGCTGAAGGAGAGCATCGTGTACGGTCTGGACAACCGACAGCCGGCGCTCGACTACGCCCTGCAGTACGGCCGCGACCTCGATAATCAGAAGGCCGACAAGTTTGTCGGCATGTACGTCAACGACTGGACCCGCGACTTCGGCGACAAGGGCCGCGAGGCGGTCGCCCTGTTCCTGAAGATGGGCCACGAGGCGGGCGTGCTGCCCGAGCTGGTCGAGCCGGAGTTTGTCGGGAGGTAGGGATGACAGCAGCACCTATCGCGGGTGCCGGGGGCGCTCCGCGATAGCGGAAGCCGTCGAGGTGTACTGAACAAGGACTGTGCCAGTCGGGGGCTTCCCTGCCGGGAGCGCCCCCGGCACCCACTGGACCCGTAGGTTCCCTTACTCTTTCGGGCATTGCTCCCATGCTCTGGCACAAACGCATCGACGCCATCATCGACGCTGAGCTGGAGCAGATTATCGGGCTGCGGCGTCACCTGCACGCCAACCCGGAGCCGAGCGGCGAGGAGGCCCAGACCAGCGTGCTGCTGTACCAGCGGCTGGGCGACCTGGGGCTCGACGTAAAGATCGGCCCAGAGGGCAGGGGGCTGCTGGTCGAGAGCCGCCGGCAGACCGCCGACAAGCGGATCGCGCTGCGTGGCGATATCGACGCCCTGCGGATCCAGGACGAGAAGAATGTCCCCTACCGTAGCCAGTGCGACGGTGTGATGCACGCTTGTGGGCACGACGCGCACACCGCGTGCCTGTTCGGCGCCCTGTTGGCGATGGACCAGCTAGAGCGCGAGGGGGCCCTGCCGGGGCCGGTCACCTGGCGGGGGATCTTCCAACCGTCTGAGGAGACCGCCACCGGCGCCAAGCAGATGGTCGGCGCCGGCGCGATGAAGGGCGTCAACGCGGCGATCGCATTGCACGTCGACCCGAACCTGCCGGTCGGCCAGGTCGGCGTCCGGTCGGGCGTGCTGACGGCGAACGCCGAGATGATGCGGATCGAGGTGCACGGCGCCGGCGGGCACGCCGCGCGGCCGCACGAGTCGCACGACCCGATCGCCGCCGCCGCGCAGCTCATCAGCACGCTCTACCAGTTTGTGCCCCGCAAGACCGACAGCCGCCAGGCGGTGGTGGTGACCATCGGCCGCGTCGACGGCGGGCACAGTGCGAACGTGATCCCCGAACGCGTGCTGCTCGAGGGAACGGTCCGCACGCTCGACCGCGCGGTGCAGCGGACCACGCTCGAGCACATCCGCCACTTGGCGCACGGCGTGGCGGAGATCACCGGCACGCGGATCGAGGTGTCCTTCCCGGTCAGCATCCCCGCGGTCGAGAACGACGCGACGCTTTCCGAGCTGATCCGCTCGCAGGCGCTGCTGCTGCTGGGCCAGTCGGGCGTGCGGCTGATCGACGCGCCGAGCATGGGGAGCGAGGACTTCTCGGTGTACGGCGACCACGCCCCGATCGCCATGTTCCGCCTGGGCGCGGCTGCGAAGCCCCCCGGGCCCGCGCTGCACACTCCCCATTTTGACATCGACGAGCGGTGCCTGGCGATCGGCGCCAAGCTGCTGGCGCGGTCGGCCGTGATGTGGGGCCTGCAGGGCATCAATATCTGTTAAGCTTCGATTGCTAGCGGGACTTCTTGACCGGTCGAGCGGCGGCGAATGCTAGACTTAACGTGCAGTAGTTGGTTCCACCCCTTCTCGCCCCCTGGTTCGCATGGCCAAGATCGACTTCACCAGCAACGAGCGGCCGACGGTCGGCGTGGAACTCGAACTGGGCCTGGTCGACGGCGAGACCATGGGCCTCACCAGCGCCTTCGCCCGCGTCGCCGAGGAACTTCGATCGCTCGGCATCGACGACGCCAGCCTCAAGCCCGAGCTGATGCAGAGCGTGCTGGAGATCAATACCGGCGTCTGCACCACGATCGACCAGGCCGAGCAGGACCTAACCGCCAAGCTGCGGCAGGTGCAGCAGGCGTGCGACAACCAGGGCGTGCGGCTGTGGTGGGGCGCCACCCACCCGTTCTCCAAATGGGCCGAGCAGCAGGTCACCGAGGACGAGCGGTATTTCAACCTGGTGCACCTGCTGCAGGAGATGGCCCGCCGGCTGGTGACCTTCGGCCTGCACGTGCACGTTGGGGTCGACTCGGGCGACAAGGCGGTGATGATCTGCGACCGGATCATGCGGCACCTGCCGACGCTGCTGTCGCTGAGCTGCTCGAGCCCGTTCTGGGAGGGCCGCGACACCGGCCTGCACTCGCACCGCAGCAAGGTGATGGAGGGCCTGCCGACCGCCGGCCTGCCGACCCTGATGCGGAACTGGAGCGAGTACGTGTGGCTGGTCAACCACATGATCGACACCGGCTTCATCAACTCGATTCGCGAGATCTGGTGGGACGTTCGTCCGCACCACAACTTCGGCACGGTCGAGGTCCGGGTGTGCGACATGCCGGGCAACCTGCAGGACACGCTGGCGATCGCGGCGCTGGTGCAGTGCCTGGTGAAGGGCCTGTCGGACGAAATCGAAGAAGGCGCCTACCAGCACGACTGCCACCCCATGATGGTGGCGCAGAACAAGTGGCGGGCGACCCGCTTCGGCGTCCGGGCCCAGTTGGTCGACAGCTACACGCACGAGGTGCTGCCGGTCGTCGCGGCGGTGACCCGGCTCACCAGCAGGCTGCGCGGCGTCGCCGAGGAGCTGGGCTGCGTTGACCGGCTGCAACACTGCATCCAGATGGCCGACGGCCCGAGCGCCGCCGAGCGGCAGCTCGCCATCCTCAACGAAACCCGGTCCCCGCAGGAAGTTGTCCGACAGCTGACCGCCGCGGCGAGGGTTTGATGCCATGAGCAAGATCTTGATTCGGCTACCAGCCTCGTTGCTCGCTGTCGCGCTGGTCGCGTCGGCGGTAGCGGCGCCACCGGGGCGCCGGGCGAAGCGGCCCGAGTTCACCCCGAGCGAGCGGGCCGTCTTCTTCGCCGATGTGGCGTCGGTCCTGGATGGGCCGCGGCCCGACTTCGGGCGGCTCGCCGAAACACGCACTGCGGCCGCCGGTTCAATAACCGCTGCAGGCGGAGGCGATGCCGGCGCGAGCGAGCAGTGGGGACCACTGATCACGACCGACACGGTCGAGAACGAAATCAAACGCCAGGCCCAACGCGTCGCGGAGGTGACCGCGTCGGCGACCACGTTCAAGGGCGGCGGCTACCGACAGGCCCGTGACGCCTTCAGCACGCTGGCGTTGATGTTCCGCGTGGCCGCCGAGCACGAGAACGACGCCCGCTGGCGCGACATCGCCCCGGGACTGAGCACGCTGTTCGGCCGCGCCGCGGCCAACTGCAAGGTGGGCACAGACGGCTCCTACCGCGAGGCGGCCGCCCGGTCGCAGGATCTGACCGACCTGGTGCGTGGTTCCCGCCCCGACGTTCCGGCGGGCGACCCCGACCAGCTCTGGTCGGACCTTGCCGACCGGTCGCCGATCATGAAACGCATCGAGGACGCCCAGCAGAAGCAGCTCGGCCCGCTGCTCGGCAGCGGCGCCAGCTTCTCACGCTCGGCCGAGGACGCCGCGCACGCCGCCCAGATCCTGGCCTTCCTGAGCGAAGTGCTTACCCGCGAAGAGTTTATCGACGCCGGGGACGAAGAGTACGACGCCTTCGCCCGGGCTATGCGGGATGCGGCGGCGGACATCTCGCGGGCCGCGGACCAGGACGACTACCCCACCGCCCGCGAGGCCTACGGCCGCCTAAACAAGGCCTGTTCCGATTGCCACGACCTGTACCGCGGCTGAGCCAGGTGGCTGGGTGGGACGGTTTTTCTGAAAAAACTCTTTCGCGGGGCGAACCTGCCGGCCGAACCCGATGTCTAGGGAGCGTTGGCCGGCAGGCAACCCACTTTTTGGAGCCCAATCATGGGCCCCACCAGTGGGGGGCTGACGGCCACCCAGACGGCAAGAAGCTTGACGCCCAACCGCCGGCATGGAATGCTTGAGTTGCTGGATTCTCCGCGAGGAGCGTCCGGCGACCCCTCACCTTTCCCTTTTTGGGAGTTTCGCGCCCGGGCGACGAGCCCGAGCGGGTGCTCCTGGTTCTCTCTAGCCGCGCGACAGCGCAGCGAGGACGAAAATGGCAACGATTATCTGCAACATTACGAATCTCGACCGCATCAACGGCGTCCGGGGTCTGCAGAGCATCGTCCGCACGATCGCCTCCGCGCTCTCTGTACGCGTAGTACGCGGCTATCAAGTAGTCCGCTGGCAAGCAGCAGATTCAATTGCTGCCCTAGCCGGTGCGACGGCCAAACCGGCCTACGCGACGCTACCAAGCGTCGCGCCACGCATGGCGATGCACGAACGCTCCCGTTCAATGCACCGCGCATCGTGGCAGGCCGAGTCCTTGGGCAGTTTTGCAAGCTGTCCCGGGCGTGTCGAACGGTTTGCTGATCACAGGGGCTAACGCCCGGGCGGCTCACTAACAAGCCGCCAGCCGGACCAACCGGCCCTCAGCACCAACCTCGACACGATCGGCCGCTCCCTGGACCGCCGACCTCTGCTGCTCCGTAACCGCAGTCGGGTCACAAGTCCGCTAGGGATCGTCGCTCGTTGGACCACCCCCTTTGGCTCTTGGCGTCTGTTACCAGCAGCGCCGCACTCCGGGCCAATTCGCGGAGAGAGAACATGACTACCGCTACCGAAACTTTCGAATTCGAGTTGTACTCGAGCGACACCCCGCTCGAGACGCTTGTTGCCGCCGCCCAGCAGGGCGACCGCGACGCCTTCGGCCAGTTGGTCGAGCGTTACGAGGGGATGGTCAAGAGCGTCGCCCTGCGTCGTCTCGGAGACGAGGCCGAGGCGCTCGAGCTTGCTCAGGACGTGTTCATGAAGGCGATGCAGCGGATCGATCAGCTCAAGGAGCCGGCCGCCCTTGGCGGGTGGTTGCGGCAGATCACCGTCCGCATGGCGATCAACCGTCAGGTCCGGCGTAAGCCGGTCGTGTCGGCCGAGCCGCAGACCCTCGAGGCGACCGTCTACGAGAGCCGCACCCCGCTCGACAGCGCCTTGACCAACGAGCGGGCCCAGCAGGTCCGTGGCGGCTTGGACCGCCTCGGCGAGATGGACCGCAGCACGCTGGTCGCGTTCTACGTGCGAGGCGAGTCGCTCAACGAGATGAGCGTCGCGTTCCGGGCGCCGGTCGGCACGATCAAGCGTCGGCTGCACGTCGCACGGAAGCGGCTCGCGGCCGAGCTCGAGATGCTGCAGGCCGTTTGAGTCGGCTGTTACCCCAAAGTCTTGCTTGCCGCCGCGTGGGTCTGGGCCCACGCGGCGGCTTTTTTCGTGCCTACTCCCTCCCCTCCGGGGGAGGGCCCGGGTGGGGGAGAGCGCCGGCAGGGTGTGCCCCTTACCGACCTGGGAGATGGCTACGCCCTGGCTACGCGGCTGCGTCGACTACGGGGCGCCCCCACCCTAACCCTCCCCCATGGGGGGAGGGGATTCGCCGCGCCGCGCAAAACCCGTCACCGCGATCATCACCCAGCCGCCGATCATCGTCAGCCCGCCGATCGGCACGATCGCGCCAAGCCAGCGGAAGTCGTCGCTCAGCAGCGCGATCGCGTACAGCAGCCCGCTGAAGATCAGCGAACCGCCGAGCTGCAGCCAGCCGGCCGCCTGCAGCGTGCCGCTGACAACCGACCGCGCAGCCACGCCGACGCCGACCAACCCCAGGGCCGCGTACATATGGTATTGCGCGCCGGTGTGAAAAGTCTCGAGCCGCTGGGCAACCGCCGCGGCGTCGTAGCCGCTCTCCCCAAGATAGGTCGGCAGTCCGTGGGCACCAAACGCGCCGATGGCGATCCCGATCGCCCCCCAAATGCCCGCTGTTGTTAGCCAATTCATTGTTTCGATCCGCTGGAGGTTTTCGTAACCGATCTGCTAGCAGGCGTAACAAGGAAGTGGCGGCGGCGAAAGGTAAGCCATCCGAAGGGTGAGAACCAAGCCTCGCCGTGAAGCGGGGACGCCGGTGTGCCAAGCAAACCGGCGCCAAGCCTGCTTGGCGACCTCGACGCGTTGGGCCGCCAGCCAACATCAACGCCCGGTACTGCTGCCTGCTACAGTCGGTCGAGCAGGTCGGCCTTCTTGCGGTTGAACTCGTCGTCGCTCACGATCCCCTTGTCGCGCAGCTCGCCGAGGCGCTCTAGCAAGGCGAATACGTCGCCCCCCGCCGGTGCATTCCCACTGGGAGCAGGGGACGACCCGGATGCGGGAGCACCATAGCTCGACGGGCTTGCAGCGGGCGACGCCTGAACCGGTTGCCCATCACGGGACACCACAGGCAGGCTCGACAGCGCGACCGTGCCAAACTGACTCGAGAACGTGATGGAGCTGCCCGACCCTTGCTGCTGGGAGAAGCCACCGATCTGGTGGTTGAGCGTGTCGTAGACCCACACCTGGCCGCCCGTTTTTACGGCCAGACGTCCGATGTTGGCGAAGTAGGCGTAGCGCACGTTATTCTGGTTGCCCGTTGCGCTCGGCGCGCCCAAATCGGTCGGCCACCAGTTCTCTTCGGGGTCGGGCACGAACAGACTCGATTGGCCCATCGGCGCGCCGGTGGCCTGGTTCTGCTGGCCGCCGCCGCTTTGGCTCTGCGACTGGAAGCTCCCCGATTGCAGCAGCCCCGGTTGATTGACAAGGATGTTGGCGATGTCCTGGCAGAGCGAGCCGACACGACTCTTGAGCCCATGATTGAACATGTCGCCCAGCATCATCATGCCGCCGTTCATCCACTGCCCCGACCCGCCGAACTCGGGGTGGTTGAACTGCGCCATGCTGCCATTCCCGTTGAGCACAGCAAACATCATATGCGTGACGGCGTCCTGGCTAAAGCCGTGCCGTTGCGAAAGGTCGTTGACGACTTGCTGGCCCTGAGGTGATAGCTGTCTCATCTTGCTTGATCCCTGATGCTGATTGATTTCACATGAGCCCGATGCTAGTACGCCCCTCGCAGAACTCGATTGAATGCCGCGCAGGGGGCCTTGGGAACGGAAGAGCCTGGAGGACCGACCGCGCTTGGGCGAGAGCTCTTGCCAACTTGGCGCCACGTCCGAAGTGGTAGTCCGTCCCGCGGTGAAACACCCCGCGACCAAACCCGGCCTCTACCGGCTCAGCCAACGCACCCAGAGGGCCTTGCCGGGGGCGCCGTCAGCGAGCAATACGGCCGCCGGTCTGGTTCGATCCCGAGTCGAGGCGCCTCGGGGGCCATTCTCTCAGCAACCCCCGGCGACTGGCAAGCGCCCTACCAGCGGGTGGACAGCCGCCCCATGGGAGCGAGGCGGCGGAATTCTCACGCCGTAGAAACGGCCGGGGGACCGCCAGACTGCGGGTCTGGCAGGTTTTGGTAGTCGGATTGGCTGGCCCACACGGTTTTGTCGATCAGCACCGCGTCGCCAGTCAGCGTGGCAAACGACACGTCGGCGGCGTCGCGCCCGACCCCGATTCGGACCAATCCGCTTACGGGCGCGAGTTTGGTGGGGTCGAACAGGTACCACTGCCCGTCGAGAAAGGCCTCCATGAAGCCGTGGAAGTCCGGCGGCTGCAGCCCGACCGCGTAGCCCGCGACGTAGCGGGCCGGGATGCCCACGCCACGGCAGAGGGTGATCGCCAAGTGGGCGTAGTCGCGACAGACGCCGGTCCTTTGCAGCAGGACGTCCGCGGAGGTCGTCGATGAGTTGGTGCTGCCTGGGGTGTAGTCGAGGTGCTCAAAGACCCAGTCGCAGATTGCCTGCACCCGGCTGAAACCGCGGGGCAACTGACCAAACTCTTCGAATGCAAACCTCGCCAGCAGGTCGCTCTGGCAGTAGCGGCTCGGGTTCAGGTAGGTGAGCACCTCGGGCGGCATCTGGGACGTGTTGGATTCGCCCACGGAGGTCGGTCGATTCACGTTCGGCGCCAACTCGACATTCGCTTGGTACGACACCTTTAGCTCGCACGGCTGAACCACAAGCCGGTGCAATTGGTTCCCCTCAAGCCCCACGTGGTATCGCTCCGCTTCCAGCTTGGGTTCGAGCACCAGCTGCTCCCAGATGAGCGTCTGATGCTCGGTGTGCGCCGCGGCGATCTGAAACAGGAACACAGTCTCACACCGCACCTCGTACTTAAGGTCGGCGTGGACATCAATCTTGGACATGGGTTAATTCTTACCTGTGGGATTCGCGGTCTCGAGCAACCGCGGCGTTGAAGACTCGTCGACCGCCGGTTCAAGATAAAATCGCCGGTTCAAAACAAATTAGCGGCCCAGTCCATCGGCATCGAAGCGAGAGACTCGGAAAGCGTTTGCGACCACCACTTCGTCACACTGTTGATCTCGTCGGCGGTAAATCGCTGGAACCTGGCGTGGCGGTCCCCCTCGGCGATGACGGCGACATCGATCGGGCACTCCACATCGGTAACGCTCGTGCGAGTCGCGTCGAACGCCAGCAGGGCGAGGGCGACCGCCGACTGCAGGGGAGTCTCAAACGTGAGCAATCGATCGAGGATCGGCTTGCCGTAGTGGGTCCGCCCGATGATGAAATAGGGCGAATCGGAAGCCGACTCAATCCAATTGCCTTCCGGGTAGACGTAAAACATTTGCGGCGAGAGGTCTTGGCTAAGCCGGCCGCCAATGATCGCGTGTGGGTTCCACGACAGACCGCTAGCAGCGAGCGCCGCGCTGTCCTCACCGTGAACCCGCCGCAGCTGCTCTCCGAACAGGTTCACAACCTTGAACAGGCGTTCAATCGGCTGCGGTTGCTGATCGAGCTGTTCGCCCAGGTAGGTCAGCGACTTGTCGCGAACCGACCGCAGCCCGCTGGTCATAACGAAGAGCGAGTCATTCGCGTGATTCACAAACGATAGCTTTTGCTTGCTAACCTGCTCGCTGCCGCGAACGATCTGCGTGTCCGCAAGCGCCACGACGCCCTGACGAACCTTAATGCCAACACAGAACGTCATAGTAAATCCAAGGGCAGGCAAATCTAGCCGTGTTACGATAGCACGGAATGATTGCCTCAACCATGGCCGGCGGCAAGGAGACCGGGGCGAAAGGCCATGCCGAACGGACCCCGGGCTCTGCCGGGTCGGCGGTTGGTTCGTCAACGCTCAAGGGCCCCGGCGTCTTCGCCGCTGTCCGGTTCCCGAATGGCCGAAACCCGACTGGCCGCTTCCCGGGCGGGACCAGCGCCCTCGGAAACCTGGTGGTGTGCGGCCGGCCTGAGAATGGTCGTTTCGCCGACGCCCAATAAAAAAAGGGCCTCGGCAGGCTCGGAAGCCTGCCTCGGCCCTCTTCAAGGGGGGAGACGCTATCGGACGTTGGCGTTACGGGATCGCGACGCCGGCCCGTTCTTCTTCTTCTTCCTGGATGATGATGCGTGGGGTGACCATCATCATCAGGCTGTCGGTCTCGCGGCCGATGCCGACGTTCTTGAACAGCCGGTTGACGTACGGCAGCTTGGAGAGCAGCGGCACGCCGACCTCGCTGCGGCCCTCGCTGAGCCGCTTGATGCCGCCCAGCAGCACCGTGCCGCCGTCGGGCACGCTGACCGTGGTCGACACGCTGACGAAGCTGAAGGTCGGGAGCTGCACCGTGGTGCCGGCCGTGAAGTTCTGGTTCTGGTTTCCGTTGGAGTTGTCGTTGCCGTCGCCGTCGTCGTCGGTCGAGCTGCTCGAGCTGCTGGTCGAGGTCGACCCCTCGAACGTGAAGGTGTCGACGTCGCCGATCTGGCTGAAGAACGGGACCACCGTCAGGCGGACGTAGCGGCGGTCGTCGGAGACCACCGCCTGGATGTTCATCAGCGTGCCCTCGGAGAGCACCACGATCACCGGCTGCTGGGCGGCGGCGAACTCGCCGACCACCGGGATCACGCTGATCACAAATGGGCTCTGCGACGTGTCCGCCACGAAGGCGGTCTGGCCGTTGAACAGCGTCACCTTGGGGGCGTTGAGCACGTTGGTGCGCTCGTCGCCCTGGGCGGCGTTGATCAGGAAGTAGGCCTCGATGTCGCTGAGGATGGCGAAGCCGAAGCTGGCCGCACTCGACGGGTCGAAGCCGCCAAACTGGGGCACCGCCACGCCGAACCCGCCCTGTCGGAACGGGATGTCGAGGTCGGAAGTGAAGGTCGGGAACAGGCCCTCGGACGGCGACTGGTCCAGGCCCACAGTGCCGCTGCGGCGGGGCGTCTCGTAGCCGGAGCCGATGCGGTTGGTGGCGAACAGGTCGGTCGTGCCGACCGTGTTGTCATTGATGTTCATGTCGAAGTCGATGCCGATCCGCTCGAAGAAGCTGTCGTTTAGGCGGATGAAGCGGACCTCGATCGTGATCTGCAGGTCCTGCAGGCGGCGGAGCTGCTCGAGCAGGTCCTCGATCTCTTCGTGCACGGCCTGGGTCTGGCTGATGATCAGGCTCAGGTTGCCGACGAACGGGCGGATTTCGGCCTCGCCGCCGCCGTTCTCGGCCCAGGTCTCACTCGCGACGGTCGACACGATCAGGTCGATCAGGCCGTCGAAGTCGGCGTTGGCTCCACCGCCCATCCCGCCGGGGCCCATGCCCAGCGGCACGTTGCCGCCGTTCATGCCCCCGCCCATGCTGGGCGCGGCCATCTGGTTGGCGAGCAGCTCCTCCGGCAAGGGCTTGCCATCGGCGCCGACCTGCGGCTGGTGGTTCACAAAGGCCATCGGGCCGGGGGCGCCGCCGCCGGCGCCGTAGCCGAGCGCGGCGTGGGCGTCGTTGATCAGTCCCTGCAGGCCGATGTTGTTGCTCGGCACGAAGTTCGGGATCGGGGTCACCAGGTCCGCGACGTAGTAGGTCTTGACCTTGACGTCGCCGTCGCGGCGTTGCTCGCTGGTGATCATCAGCACCTCGTCCTTCACGACGTACGCCAGGTGCAGCTCGGTGAGCATCAGGTTCAGGGCGCTCTTGAGCATGACCGGGTTGGCCAGGTCGAGCGTGACCGGGGTGTCGGTCGTGACGCCTTCCTGGCTCAGGCCACGCTGGTCGAGGTGGATGTTGATGCCGGTCAGCTGCGACAGGCTGTCGACCACCTCGGAGAGCGGCCGGTCGCGGTACCGCATCTGGACCGGCGCCTTCAGCTTCTGGCGGATCTCGATCTCACTCTGGGTGAACTCGCCGTCACGCTGGCTGAGCGACTTGCGGTTCTTGATGCCGCCCCAGGTCTCGGAGTTGAACGTCATCTCCTGGTTGTCGAAGACGTCGGCGTAGGAGGACCCTTCGACGTCGTCGAGCGAGCGGAAGATCGCTTCCTCCTTCTCGCCCTGCATCTGACGGTTGGAGAACTCACGCCGCATCATCTTGGCGTTCAGCCAGATCTGCTGCACCACAGGCTCATTCGGGGCAAGCTCGTAGAGCCGCTTGGCGACCAGCTCGGCCTCGGGGTAGCGGGCCTCGTCTTGCAGCTTGTTGAACTGGTCAACCGACTCGGCGATCTTCTGCTGCATGTTCTGCTTCGCGGCGCGGCCCCGGTCGAGGTCGGCCAGCACGGCCGCGTTGTGCTCGTCCAGCTCGATCTGGGCGCGGTTGTCCTCGATGAACTTCTCGAGGTCGGCGATGCCGGCGTCGACGCGGGCCAGCAGGGCCCGGCGGTAGTCGGCCGAGAGCTGCGAGTCTTCCACTTCCTTGCGGGTGGTCTGCAGCAGATCGAGCGCGGCCTTCGGCTCGTTCTCACGCAGCCGGCGGGCCTCAAGCTGACGCTTGCCGACGTCGGTCGACAGCTGACGGACCAGCACCTGCTGGGCCGCGGCGGCCGAGTCGATCATCGACGCGGCGCCGGGCGCCACGGGGGCGGGCGGCGACAGCGGCTCCGGCACGGCCGAGCCTTCCAGCAGCGACAGGTGGTCACGCACCCGGGCCTGGGCCACGAGGTCGAGCTCGCTGCTGCGGGCGTTGGCCTTGCGGAACAGGTTGAGGGCGGCGTCGCGGTCGCCGCTACGCAGGGCGGTCTCGCCCTGCTTGATCAGCTCGCCGGCGGTCGCTTCGGTCAGCCCGGGCAGGGCGGGGCCGCCGGTGTTGTAGCGAGAGTTCTGGGCCAGCCGCGGGCCGTCGTCGGGGATGACAAGGGTGGCGGGCTGGTTCAGGGTGCCGTCTTCTTCAGCAACGTGCAGGGCCTGCTGGGCGGCGTAACGCGGGGCGCCGGTCGTCTCGTTCGACGTCAGCATGCCGGCGTCGGCCTCGTAGCGGGCGCGTTGCAGGTCCCAGGCAAGTCGCGACGGGCGGTCTTCCTCGGGGGTGAATTGTTCTTCGGGGACGTTCAGCCGGCTGGCCCGGGCGGCGTAGGTCTCGGCCTGGGGCAGGTTGCCCAACCGCAGCGACGCCCGCGAGGCGGCCATCAGCTGCAGGGCCTGTTCCTTCGGCGTGCCCGGCACGGCGTCAACCGGGGCCGGGCTCTCGGACACGCCCGGCAGCGGGCGGGCCGCGGCGCCGGCGTCAACAACCAGCGGCAGCGGCGGGGTGTTGTCGGCGGACGTCGTGGCGTAGCCAGACCCGGCGGCCGGCTTGGCGGCGACCGGTCGCGGCGCGTCCTTGACCGCCTTGGCCAGGTCGCGACGCAGCGTCGACGGCGTGTCGCCGAAGTGCAGCATCGGGTAGCGGATGCCCGACGACTCGGCGCGACGCACCAGGGCGTCGGCCCGGGTGAGGTCGCCCTTGGCGATCGCGGCGCGGGCCTCGCTGAGCAGCGAGTCCACCTCCTGGCGGCTCATCTGGCGGGGCTGGTTCGCCTGGCCGAACGACGCCGATGGCGTCGCGGCGACGAGCAGCGCGGTTAGCAGAATAGTCCCGGCTCGGTTTAAATTCCCTTGAGCGTTCAACTCAACTCTCCTTGTTGCGTTGGATCGCCGATCGCGAACGATCGCCCCCTGCGGTTTCCCAGCAGGGGCGGCAGGCGAGGCTTCCTGCCCCGCTCCATTGTTGTTTATCTTCGCCCTCCAGTTACCGGGCCCGACCGGGCCTCGCGGCCTCGTCCGGGCAACGCCCAGCAGGAGACCTGCCACGGCGCTGGTAGAAGAGCGGCGGGAGAAATACGAAGTCCCAGGGGTGCGGTCAAGGGCAGTTTCAGAACCGGCCAAGAAAACCGGCAGGGGTGCGGCGGGCGCCAGCACGCATAAAACCCCCAGGAGAGGGCAAAAGCGTGACGCCGACGGCGGTGTGTAGAGGCCCGACGTGGGCCGCGGGGCAGGCAAGAAAACTGCCGGCTTGCGCCGGCAGTTGCTGGGTCTGCTAGGTGGGTGGCGGCCGGCCGCCTTCGGCCGTCGACGCGGAGTGCTAGAAGCCGAACTCGCCGAACCCACCCTCGCGGCCGTAGCCGCCCATCTCGCCACGCGTGCCGGGACCGCCGCGTTCTTCCTCGGCGAAGATCAGCTTGTGCATCTCGACGTCGCTCTTCGAGGAGAACTCGTCCTGCACGTACAGCCGGCCGCTGGCGTCCATCAGCAGCACCCGGCCGGGCGAGGTCACCTCGCGGCTGATCTTGTCGCCGCCCTCGATGTCGAGAAGCGTGACGTTGGTCTTGAACTTGAACTCGTCGATCTTCACCAGCCAGTTCTTATCGAGGATCTCGATGTCTTCCACGGTGCGGTTGAGCACGGCGCCGCGGCTGAAGGTCATGATCTGCTCGGCCTGACGCGCGCGGTTGCCGGCGTCGATGTCGTAGGACTTCACCAGCAGGTCCGCGGTCGGCTCGACGTTCGCCCTGCCAACCGGCGCGGGCTTGACGCTCGCGACGTACACCTCGCCGGCTGCCGGGACCGAGATGATCTTGCTCGGCTCGCTCCACTCGGTCTTGCGGAACTTGACCGCGGTGTCCTTGCCGAGCGCCGCGACCCGTTCCTTGGTCTCGCGATCGAGCTGGTTGAGCGTGACGCCGGGCGCGGCGTTCGGGTCGGCCAGCAGCATCTGGATGCGGTAGCGGTAACGCTTGCCCGGCTTCACAGTGAAGTCGAAGAAGCGCACCATCACATTCGGCGCCCCCGCCGAGATGACAAACTCGCCACCCATCCGGTTGGCGCCCATGCCGCCGCCGTAGCCGCCGCCCATCTCGCCGCCGTAGCCGCCGCCAAACTCGCCCCCCCGGCCGCCGCCGTAGCCGCCGCCAAACTCGCCCCCCCGGCCACCACCGTAGCCGCCGCCGAATTCGCCGCCCATGCCACCGCCGTAACCGCCACCGTAGCCGCCGCCAAACTCACCGCCCCGGCCCCCGCCGTAGCCGCCGCCAAATTCACCGCCCCGGCCGCCTTCAACGGCGCTGAGCAGGTCCGACGGGGTGTTGCCCACGGGGGCGTCGTCGGTGGGGCTGGACTCTTCGAGAGCGTTCTTGGCGTCGGTTTCCATCTGCAGCGGCACGGCCGAGTGCACGACCTCGCGGCCGAACGCCTTGCCGACAATCGGCGGCAGTGGGAAGGTCATGCTGGGGTGGTAGTACCGGCTGTCAACCAGCGGGGCCATGCCGGGCACCCAGCTCTGGGTGGCCCGCTGGATCGACACCGCGGACACGAAGTCCATTGGCCGGTTGGTCGAGGCGTCGCGGAAGCGGACGTCGGTCCACTCGGCGTCGGGGCCGGCGCCGACTTCTTTTCGCTGGACGTAGTAGCCGAGGTACTGCGGCCGGTCACGCTCGTAGCTGTAGCCCAGGGCGTCGCGGAAGGCGTCCTTGTAGAGCTCATACTGGTCGCCGATCGGAGCGATCGCGGTCACACAGGCGTACGACTTCAGGTCGACGCGCTCGTCGCCCGAGAGCTGCACACCCATGCCGCGGCGGTTGGTGGTCGGCGCCTGGCGGCGTCCCTCCTGTTCCCCGGTTTCGCCGCCGTAGCCGCCGAAGCCACGCTCGCCGCCGCCCCCCCGTCCGCCGCCCCGTCCGCCCTCTTCGGCGACCGTGCTGCGTTCGCGCTCGAGCTCGCGCTCTTTCTCACGCTCGGCCTCGCGGCGGATCTCCTCTTCCATCCGGCGCTTGCGGGTCTCTTCGTCCATCGTGGCGAGCGGCGCTGTGCCGCCGAAGCCCTCCAGGTCGACCGCCGGCAGCATCAGCGGGTCCGAACGCAGCACGATCGGCGGCACCGGGGGAGAGCCCCACACGCCACGGGCCTCGTAGGCGTCGATCGGCACCTCGGTCGACAGCCTCGGCTGCCAGGTGTCGGCGATCTGGATCCCGTTCTCGGGGTCCTCGGCCGGGTCGGGCGCGTCGGCCGCGGTGAAGTTGTTGATGTTGCTTGTGGCGGTCTGGACGATCCGCGTGAGGTCGGCCGGGTCGTCTTGGATCCCCTCAGCCCCCAGCGAGGCGTACAGCAGGTACGCGGCGGCCCCGCCGAAGATCGCCATCCCGATCTTCTCGCCGTGGTTGAGCAGCAGCGCCTTGGCGAATCCGGCGTTCTTGGCGGTCTTCATTGCGCCAGTCCTTGGTAGCTTTGGGTTGAACGTAGTGAAAGGTCGGGGCCGCAGCACCGCGTGTCTAGATGTCGCTGGCGAGCTCATCGCCGGTGGTCGGGACGGCCAGCACGTTCTCGTCGGGCGGGTAGAAGATGTACACCAACCCCTCGATCACGACCTGGTCCCGCACGTTCGGCTCGCGGTTGAAGGCCATGACCTCGCTGTTGCCTCCCATCCCGCCCCCGCCGAAGCCGCCCCTGCCGCGGCTGCGGCCGCCGCCGCCGCCAAAATCAGCGTCCGATTGCGGGTTGATCCGCACCTCTTGGACCTCGACCTGCAGCGGGGCGTTGGCCAGCTCGATCATCAGGTGGTTGAGCCACCGCTGGTCGAGCCGCAGAACCAATCGCACCGGCAGCCGTTTGTACTCCGTGCCGTACTTAAATTCGCCTTCGGTGGGGGCGGTCATCGCGGTCCCCTCGGCGTCGACGTAGCGATTGGCGAGCAGCATGGTCTTCTCGTCGACTCCCTCACCACCCATGCCGCCGAACTCGCCTCCCATGCCGCCGAATTCGCCGCCCCGGCCGCCGCCAAACTCCCCTCCTCCCATGGCGCCGAACTCTCCTCCGCCCATGCCGCCGAACTCGCCTCCCATGCCGCCGAATTCGCCGCCCCGGCCAGCGGTCGTTTCCTGCGGAACAAAGATGCGGCCGCCGGTCGTCGCGCTGCGGTTGGCCTTGGAACCGACCTGCATCGCAAAAATGTCACGCACCGCGGCGTTGCTGTAGCGGTCGGAACGGGCCGCCTCGTTGGTGTTAGCGATCGCGCGGAGCAGGGTCTCGTAGACCCACAGGTCCTCTTGAGTCACCCAGATGGCGATCGAGCTAGGGCGTTTATCCCAGTTGAGCTGCTCGCGGACTTCGGCCTGGTCGTGCCACTGCACGAGGAAATCACGGCCGACAAGGTCTTCGGGAAGCGCTGGGCCGCCGCCGCCCCTGCCGCCGAACTCGCCTCCCATGCCGCCGCCGAACTCACCCCCCCGACCGCCGCCGAAACCACCGCGTCCGCCGCGGCCGCCGTCGGCCGGCAGCTCGATCGCCTTGACGATCTTCGGTAGGTTGGGGAAGGTCCGCTGGGCGTAGTTGAGGTAGCGGTCGCGCATGATCGGCAGGATCTCATCGCCGAAGTTCAGCTTCGAAAGTTCCTTGACGAAGTCGGCCCGCAGCTCGGACGGCCACTGCAGCACCTCCCGCGCCTGGCGGTCGTACAGGGCCTCCCACGCGGTCCGCACCTTGGCGGCCAACGCGGCGTTCTCGCGTGACTGAACTTTGTTGACATCGGGGTTCGGGTGGAACGGCTTGTTTTGGATGCCCTTCGCCGCGCTGATCTTCGACTCGATCGCGCTGGTGTTGGCGGCGATCTCGGTCTGCAGCTGCGACGAACCCATCTGCCAGGCCACCGACGCGACGATGATCGCCAGCAAGATCAGCACCCAGAAGTGGTGACGCTTGAGCCATTCGAGGGCGACTTTTACCTGATCCATGAAAACTTGCTCCAGCAGGGGACGCCGCGCAGGGCGGCGGGCTTGCTATGAGGGTGGGCTGGTAGGGAAACGGGGTTCGGTGGTTGAGCCGGTCTAGTTCAGCCGGTCCGGTTCAGCCGGCAAAGCCGCCGGCGCCGCCCGTCGAGGCGGTGCCATCAAATTCGGCTTCTCCGGCTGGTTTATTGCGTTCGTGCCGCGGGGTCGGCTGCCACAGGAACTGCAGCTTGAAGTCGTAACGCCGCAGCTTCCACAACCCGGCCTCGGGGTCGACCGGTTCGGCGTCCCGCGGCTGGCGGCGGACGCCCGGCTTGCGGACGGCAAACGGGTCGGCTTCCTCCTCGCCCATCCCGCGGCGGCGGTTGGCATTGTCCTCGCCGAACGCCGCTTCGGGGTCGTACAGGACGGTCTCGATGCGGCCCTTGGTCACGACCACCGGGTAGCTGATGCCCAGCTTGGCGATCGGCACGTCGACCAGCTCGCCGTTCGGGCCGTCGGGCAGCTTGATCGACTTCTCGAGCAGGTTCTTGATCAGCGTCCGGCGGACGAAGTCCTCACCCTCGTCGGAGCTCAGGGAATCGACTTCGACCGCGGTGTTGTTGTTGTGGAAGTGGTGGCCGGTGAGCTCGACCACGTAGCCTGGGCCGGTGGGACCGGCGGTGGTTGCTTCGTCGCCGAAGCCCTGGTCGCCCATGCCGTCGCCCATGCCCCCTCCCACGCCGGGTTCGGCCATGCCGTCTTGCATCGCCGGATCGCCGGCGAGGTCGTCAACCGGGCTCGGCGCCGGGTCGCTGCCGGCGAGCGGAAGCGCTTCGTCCTCGACGACCTCGGGCTGCGTTGGCGCCGGGGCCGGGGCCGCCCCGGTGGCGGCTGCTGCGGCGGCGGTCCGCTCTGCCTTTTCGGCGTCGTCGACTGCCTTCTTCTTCGCGGCGACCTCGGCCGCGCGGGCCGCGACGTAGGCCTCGGACTTGCTGGCCTCCTCGTAGTACTTGGCTACCGCGCCGGTGAACCAGGTCGAGAGGTCGTCGAAGTGCTGCACGTCCATGCTCTGGATGTGCAGCTCCTCGCGCAGCGTGACGTCCTTGGCGGTCCGCTCTCGCTCCTCGCGGGGGCGCTGGTCGACCGGCACGGCGTCGTCGACCGCCTTGACCAACTCGGGCCACAGCAGGCGGCCGTCGGCGTTGCTCTGCAGGTTGTCGCCAACGGTCCTGAGCGTGTTGAACTGCTCCTTGAGGTTGGTGAACTCGCCGGTGTAGGTAGACGAGGTCCGCGACAGCGTCTCGGCCTGCTTGATCGGGCCGCTCCAGTCGCCGGCGACGTCCACCGTCTGCCAGGCGCCGAAGTAGCCGGCGTAGTTGGCGGTCATGCCGACCATCAGCAGCGCGGCCGCGGCGACCGCCCACGGCTTCTTGCCCCGGACCAGCCGGGAGGTGATCAGCTCGTCGGGCAGCAGGTCGGTCGACAGCTTGGCGAGCCCCAGCCCCTGCACGCACAGGCCGTACGCGGTCGCGAACGCCAGCTGATTCTCCTCGAACTGCGGCGTCGATGTGACGCTTCCGCCGACCAGGCCGGGGAACTCCTTGATCGGGGTCACCTCCTGGTCGAGGTTCTGCGAGAGGAACCGCTGAAGGCCGGGCAGCTTCATCGGGTTGCCCAGCGCGATCACCTCCTCGAGCTCGGCGCCGCGGTTGTTGCTCATGAAGAAGCCGAGCGACCGCTGGATCTCGGCGGCCAGGTCGCTAAACACCGGCCGCATCGCCTGGAAGATCGCCTTGGGGTCCTCGGCCTTCTTGGCGTTCCGCTTGAGGTGCTCCGCCTTGGCGAAGGTAAGCTTCAGCTCTTTGGTGAGCGCCTTAGTGAAGTGCGAGCCGCCGATTGGGATGTTGCGCTGCCACACCCGGAAGCCATTGGTGATGACCAGGTCCGTAGTGTCGGCCCCGAGCGACAACAGCACCTTCGACGGCGGCGGGCTCTCCGGGTCGAACGGCGGCGCGTCCTCCAGGTTGTTCATGCGGTCGAAGCATGCGTAATTGTAGACCGCCAGCGGGGCGAGCTGGATGATGTCGACCTCAATGCCGGCCGCCTCGAGCGGCTCGAGCGCCTTGGCGACCTGGTCCCGCTTCATCGCGAACAGGCCGACCTCGGTCTCCAGCGCGTAGCCCTCGTCCTGGCTGCCGCCTTCGAGCGGCTGGTAGTCCCAGACGACGTCTTCCAGCGCGAAGGGGATCTGCTGCCGGGCCTCGTACTTGACGATGTCCGGGATCTTCTTGGCCTCGACCGGCGGCAGCTTGATGAACCGCGCCAGGCCGCTCTGGCCGGGCACCGACATCGCCACGCGGTCGCCCTTGACCTCGTTGCGCGAGAGGAAGGTCTCGATCGCCTCGCGGATCAGCTCATCGCGATCGGCGTCGGGCTGACTTAGGATCTTCGGGTACTCGATGTAATCGAACGCCTCGACAACGATTTTATTCGTGTCTTTTTCGTGCGCGCGGCAGCGCAACGCCTTGAGCGCGCACTGACCGATATCGATACCCCAAACGGCGCCGGACTTGGCCATTCTTGTCGTTTCCTCTGTTCCGTAGAGCGTGCGTTTCGTCGCCGCGCTGCAAGCCTCTCATCATACCGAGCCCGTGAGGGCGACGCGGCGACGAAAAACGTACCGCCCCCGATTTTCCCGGCAATCGCCGCCATTCCCGCCAGCGGCGGCAGGTCGGACGAGCGCCCTCGGGGCGAGACCCAATCAGTGAGAAGCGTCAACCGGGGAGGGAGTTCCATAATCCATCCGGCTGGGCCGCTTCCCGTCAGCGGCCTGTTGTCGTAACCTCCATTCTAATCTGACTTTGGAGCCTGGGTAGTCTTTGGTTTGGGGCATCTCGGGCGGCAGCACCGCGTCCCGGGGCTGGTTATCCCGGACGATTGTCAAATCCCGACCCCTATCCCAGCAAACTGTGGCATCGCATGGACTTACGGAGCGTCATCACCGTATTGCCCTGTGACGGCCTGGGCGACTTCCCGACCCACCTGACCGAGCGGGACTCCGCCACCGTGCTGCACAGCTGGACCGCCGCCTGGCGGCCCGAGCTGCTGGCCGCAACTAAGCGGCTGCCCCGCGTCGGTTCGGCCTACTCGCCGCCTGCGGTCGAGAACATCTCGGGCGCCGTGCTCATCATCCCGCCGCTCAGCGACACCCGCGAACTGGCGTCCTGGCGAGAGGAGCTCGCGGCGGACAGCGAGTCGACCATCCAACTAGTGGAAGGATTCGAGCATCGGGACAAGATTATTGCCGACCTCGCGGCGCGGGGGCTGACGCTCACGCCAACCGGCGACCGCTGGGCCCCCGAGTTCTACGCACTCGGCTACGCCTTCGTTCAGGCCGAGCTGCTGACCCGGGCCCTCAGCACCGGCTCGATCATCAGCCTCGACGAGCTCGAGCAGCGGGCGGTAAGCGCCGCGCAGGGCGCCGTTGCCGGGGATGACCAGCAGGCAGAGGCAGGCCTGCGGGGCGTGTACGACCTGCTCGAGCAGGCCCGCGACCACTCGTTCGCGGTGCGGACCTACCTGCTCGACCTAGTGCTGCTGAGCGACCCGACGCGCGGCGCGGGCCTCCAGCAAGAGCTCGACGAGCCGTCGCCCAAGAGCTACCTGCTGACGCCCGAGCTCTGCGACCAACTAACGGACGCCCCGACCGTGTCAGCGCGGCTGAACGGCGAGTGCCTGGTCGCGACCTGTGGCGACCACCAGCTGACAAGCCTCTCGCCTGCCGCGGCCCGCCGCCGCGTGCAGCAAGCAGTGGACGCGGTCGCCCAGCACTACCCGAACGGGCGCCCGGCGTTCGCCCAAACGCACGGCGGTGTGCCGCCGCGGCTGTCGGCAATCGCCAAGGAGTGCGACGCCGCTGGGCTGCTCGTGGCTCCGCTCGACGGCGTGCGGCCGCCGGCAGTCGAGGAGCGGCGGTTTGCCTGGCAGAACGCCGACGGCGAGCACACCGAAACCCTCGCCCTCGCCCCCCACAACGCCGCGTCTGCCGGCGCCCTGCTCGGGCTCGGCGCGCAGCTGAGCGAATCGCTGTACCGCGACGCGGTCTCGACCGAGCTCTTTGCGGCCTGGGCCGGACACCGGCACGAGCTGTTCGACGACCTCCGTCGGGTCGCGACCCGCAGCACCCTGCTCGGCCGGCTGCTGACGGTCGACCAGTACTTTTCGGACACGCTCGGCGTGGCGCCAATCAGCGTTGTGAGCGACGACCAGCTTGCCGTGTTCGCGCCCTCGGCGCCGTCGGCGCCCCGCAACGAAGAGGTGCTCGCCGGCATGGCCGAGTACGCCGAGGCGCTGGTCGGCCTGGATGGCGGGCCTGGAGACGTATGCCGCAGCGACGCGGGCGCTAGCGAGCTGGCGACGCGAATAGGAAGGTCCGTCGCGCGGGTGAAGCCCGCCGGCGGCAAGCCGGAGATAAGACCAGAAGGAACACCAGAAGTACAACCAGAGGGAAGAATCGTCGTTAACGACCGAAGCTACAGCGCGGTGGTGCTGCTCGGGAAATGCGTAGAAGTGGGACGCCCGTGCGACCTGACATCGGCGACGCTAGTCCCCGACGTGCCGGCGCTCGGCTACCGCGTGATCGGCCCCAGCGACCCGCCGACGCTGGCCAAGAACGCCCCGCCGCGCGCGACCAGCGACGGTCTGCAGAACGAGTTCTTCCAAGTGCTGATCGACCCAGAGACCGGCGGGGTGCGTTCATTCCGCACACAAACCAAACGCAGCAACCGCTTGTCGCAGCGGATCGGCGTCCGCCGCGGCCCACGCCGCGTCGACCTGCCGATCCGCGTTGAACGCGACGAGGCCCGCGTGTTGGCCTGCTCTGCGGACCGCGGCGCGACGTCGGTTGCGGGGCGGCTGTTCGACCTGAAGGGGGGCCTGATCGCGCGCTTCGAGCAACGCTACTACCTGCTGGCCCGCTGCAACCGGCTGTACGTCGACATCCTGCTCGACACGACCGACGCCACCACAACCCTCGACGATCTGTGCTTAACCAGCCGGGTCGCGTTGCCGGAGGAAGACTGGTTGATCAGCCGGGGCGTGCAGTGGACGCGGCTGCCGACGCACCGCAGCAGCTTCGCCGCGACCGACTACGTCCACGCCGCGGCGGCCGAAGGCTCGGTGACGCTGGCCGGCGACCGTTTCAGCGAGCACATCCGCTTCGGCGGGCGGATGCTCGACAGCCTGCTCACCCGCGAACCCGCGGGCCGCAGCTTCCACCGGCTCGCGTTTGGCCTGGATGAACCGCGGCCGCTGCGGGTCACGCTGGACCTGCGTTCGCAGTATGCGGCGGCGGCCGAAGCAGGGTGCGCCGCGGCGATCGGCGAATCGGGTTGGCTTGCTCATCTTGATTGCGGCAATGTTCAGGCATCTCGGCTCACGACTAAGCCGCTAGACACCGGGGCGCTGGGCCTACAGATCGACCTGGTCGAGACCGAAGGCCGCAGCGCCGACGTGCGTGTGCGGCTGGCGAAATACCCCAAGGCCGCGTTCTGGATTGCTGCGGGCGGGCAGCGGGGTGGCATGCTCGACCTCGTTGGCGAGGCCGTGGTCGTGCCGCTCAGTGCGTACGAATCGCGGCGGATCGAGCTCACTTGGTAACCCCGCCGGGCCAGATTAGGATAGAGCGGGACCCCACCCCTCGCCAACGCTGCTAAATGATTGTCACTATCGATGGCCCCGCCGGAGCCGGAAAGAGCAGCGCCGCCCGTGAATTGGCGCGGAGGCTCGACTTCCAGTTCCTCGACACCGGCGCCATGTACCGGGCTGTGACCCTGGCGGCGCAGCGGGAGGGTATCGACCTGGCAGACGCCGACGCGTTGCTGCGGGTCGCTAAGGGCTGCGAAATCACCGCCACCGGTGATCAGGTCACCCTCAATGGCCAGGACGTCACCCGCGAGATCCGCGCGAGCAGCGTCACCGCGGCGACCCACCACGCCGCCGACCACCAGGGCGTCCGCGCCCACCTGACCGAGCTGCAGCGCCACGCGGGCCGCCACCGCGACATCGTCACCGAGGGCCGCGACCAGGCGACCGTCGTGTTCCGCGACGCGGAGTGCAAGATCTACCTGACCGCCAGCGAGGAGGTCCGCGCCGAACGCCGCTACATCGACCTCGTCAATCGCGGCGAGCGGGTTTCGTTGCAGGACGTGCTCGACCAGCAACGCGACCGCGACGGCCGCGACAAGGCAAGGCCCCAGGGCGGGCTCGCCAAGGCTGACGGGGCCATCAGGGTCAGCACCGACGGCATGAGCCACGACGAGGTCGTAGCGAAGCTGATGGATATCGTGCAACAGTGCAAGCCAACTGGCTGCTAGCGAAGAGAAAAGCAACGGAGCATCTGCATGGAAGCCAACCCCCCTCCCGCCGTGCATCACCGCCCGCTCGCGAAGCGGTTGTGGTATCGCCTGACCCAGTGGGTGATCGGCCTGGTAGCTCGGGTCTGGTTCCGCCTTGTGACCGAGGGGCGGCACAACGCCCCCGAGAGCGGCCCGGCCGTGTTCGTCTGCAACCACGGCAGCCACCTCGACCCGCTGCTAGTAGGTGTCTTCTGCCCGCGGATTATCTGCTACTTCGCGCGCGAGACCCTGTTCCGCGGGCTGTTCGGAGTGCTGATCCGATCGTACGACGCCATCCCCGTCGACCAGGAGGGGAGCGCATTAGCCGGCCTGCGGGCGACACTCGCGCGGGTCAAACTGGGCGACGCCGTGCTCGTGTTTCCCGAGGGATCGCGGACGCTCGATGGACGGTTCCAGCCGATGATGCCCGGCGTGCTGACACTGCTGCGGCGGGGCAAGGCTTCGCTCATCCCGACCGCGATCAACGGTGCTTGGGAGGCCATGCCCTACAAAGCGTCTTACCCGAAGCCGAAGAAGATCGCCATCGTCTACGGCGAGGCGATCCCCCACGAGCAGCTCGAGTCGATGAGCAACGACGCGATCATGCAGCTGATTGACGAGCAGATCCGTGCTTGCTTCACGCGGGCCGCGGAGCTGGCTGGCCGTGACCCGGCCTACTCGCTCAGCGGCCCCGGAAAGGAGCCCGCACTGCTAGCCGACGCGGCGGGCGAGGCCCAGTCGCCTACCAGGGCTTAAGCTTCCACCCGATGATGAAGCCGATGCCAAAGCACCACATCGCGGCGACTTCGGGCTTCTGACGGGCGTACTCCTTGATGTACTCCGAGATGTCCGCGGTGGGCTGCAGGTCGGCGCCCCGCGGCGGGTACTCGGTAGTGTCTTCCAACGGCTTGTTCGCAGTGGCTGTTTGGCCCATGGTATTCTCCTTCGTGTAAATCTGTCTGAGGTTGCGCAGGTTTGCGGGTGGCTAGTTGCGGCAGGCGGGTTTGCTGGCGATCATCTGTTTGAGCCAAGCGACGTTACGCTGGGCCTCGGTCCGCGAGCGTTTGAGGGACGCGGCTCCTCTCGCGGCGATGTTCCAACCGACCGCCAGCGAGATAAAGGCGGCCAATGCGGCGGCCGCACCGGCGATCAGCAGGCTTAGCGACTGGCTGAGCTCGAACGCGGTTTCAATCCACGCTGCGAGCGCCAGCAGCAGCACCGGCGCCGATGCAAACAGCATCGCCCCAGCGATGAGCACCAGCACGCCGCCGGTCCGTCCGCCACGCACGGCGGATTTTAGGTCTTCGCTGAGCAACGCCCACTGCAGCTCGCAGAGCTCGATCGCGTCGTGGGTCAGGCCCTTGCTGTTGCGGCCGAGCTCGGGTTCGGGCGCCGGGGAGTGCGGGTCTCGGTTTAACGTCGTTTGACTAACCATCCGATGATGACTCCGGTCGTCAGGGCGCCGATCAAGCAAGCCGCCGGCTTCGCGGTCGCGATCGACGCGATCCGCTCGGCGAGGCTCGAGACGCTCTGCTTGTTGAGGGCCTCCGCCGAGTACATCGACGGGACCCTGACTTCTGTGGTTTCGTGCGGCATGCTTGTGACTCTTCGCGTAAGAGCGATGGGTTACTCCGAGGGCGCCGGTCCAAAGGCGGACCCGCTGCTGTCGAGCTTCTCGCCGATCCGCTTGCCGGCGTACGCCATGACGGCTCGGGCCGCGACAGTGCCCACCGCTAGCAGCGAAGTGGAGAGCAACCCAGCCTTCTGGGCGCCCTGCCCGTCAGCAACGATCTGCAGCTTGCCCGCCCGCACCAGCGACTCGATGTCGCTCCGCGAGGCGGTAACAATCTGCTTCTTGCCCGGCACTAAGCTGTACCCAACCAGCGCAGCTAGCCCAGCGGCGGCGTACGGGTGCCGCTTAACAAGGTACCGCCAGTCGGTCACCTGCCGAGCGTCGTCCGACAGCTTCTCGACGTCCCGCTCGAGGTCGCGGCGGACGCGGCTCATCCGCTCGGAGAGCTGGTCTGGGCCGTGCCCGTTACTCGAGCTGTGCCCGTTCGACGAGCCGCTCGCTCCGTAGCGACCATTGTGATGGTTGCCCGCGGACATTATTTAACTCCTAGCGACGAGCTGAGCGAATCAGGCAGCACCTTCTCTAACGAGTGCATGAGCCGTTCGCCCAATCCTTCGGCAACCCGGCGGTCGCGGGTGAAGGACCAGCCTTGCCGCTGCCCGCCGCTGAGCAACGCCAGGCCCACCCCCACCGCGGCGCCCGCCGCCAGGGCGAGCAGCACCGATTCGTCGGGCCGCGAGCGGATAAATTCTTGCGATCGGGCCGTGAGGCACGAGGAGTCGTGGTCTTCAATGCGATTGGTAGGGGTCATGGCGTCTCTCCTTTGACGTGCGGTGTGATTCGAGAGCAGAGTTGACTTGGGTTACCGCTGCTTCAGGATTAGCCCGATCACCGCGCCCGCGATGATGCCGGTCCCGAAGGCGACCGCCACCGATTCGATCGGCTTGCGACGCACCGCCTGTTCGGCCTGTGCGTGCTTGGCGGCGACCGCGTCGCGGACGTAGGCGGCCGCGTCGTTGGCGGCGTCGGATCCGCTCTGCAGATACTCCTGCGCGGTCGCGCTAGCCTGCTCTAGCATCGGGCGGAAGCGGGCGTCCAGCGCGACGAGCTTCTGCTCGATGAGCTGCTGGGTCTCGCCGGTTTTCTGCTGGATATAGCCGACTAGCTGCTGCACGTTGCCCTGAAACTCACGCACCTCGTCGCCGCTGAGCTCGCCCCAGCCTTCGTTCACTTTGCCCTTGAGTTCGGTCCAGTCGCCGGCGGCCTGCGTTTCGTAGCCTTGAGTGTTCATCGTGGGTCACTCCCTTTGAGATTCGAAGAGCGGGTCAGCCAATTGGCCGCACGTTCCTCTAGTTAGTGGCGTCTTCGTCGGGAACTTGGGAAGCAACTACCGCGCCAACTCCGACCGAGCAGTAAAACACGACAGAATGTGCGGATCCCGAGGGCGGCGCCGCCGCGAAGCGCGGATGCAAAACGGTCAGGTTGGCGGGAAGGCGACCACCCCCAAGCCGCCGTGCGAGCAGCCTCCCCCCTGACTGTCGGCCCGGCGGCCGCGGCACGCCGATTGCTTCCCCATCGCTGGCGGTCGACCGTCCGTCGGGCGGGTCGACTGCTTCAGTCAAGGGCAGCCAGGAATCCCAATGTCAGAGCTAAGAGTTGCTTCCATCGAAGATCCCCCCCGGGATCAGGGCCGCGAAGCGACGCCACCCGTGAGGTCCAGGTTGCCAATAGGCTCCGTAGAGCGACGTTGCCTGATTGTCCTCACCGGCCTGGCGATCTTCTACACGTTCTACTTCACTCGCGCCATATTGCTGCCGACAACGCTAGCGGTGATGCTGAGCCTGGTGCTGAAGCCGGTCACGAACCGGCTTCACAGGTGGGGCCTGCCGAACATGCTCGCGGCGATGCTGATCCTTACGGCGTTCTGCATCGCCACACTGCTGGGAGCTCGGGCGTTGTGGGAGCCAACCGCCGAACTGATGGGCGAGGCCCCCAAGAGCTTAAAGGTGCTGGGCGAAGAGCTGCGTGACCTCGCCACACCGCTTCAGCAGATCAAGGACGCCCAGACCAAGGTGGCGGACATGACGGCGGTTTCCGGCGAGGTGACTCCGCTCGAGGTGCGGATCAAGCAGCCGGCGCTCAGCAGCGAGATGCTCAACAGCACCGGCGGGTTCGCTACCGGCGTGGTGATCACGGTGTCGCTGCTGTTCTTCCTGCTCTCGGCCGGCGACCACTTCATGGTAAAGACCGTCGAGGTGATGCCGACCTGGCGAGAGAAGCGTGATGTCGTCGTGCTGCTGCAGGACCTGCAGAGCAAGGTTTCGACCTACCTGGGCGCGATCACGCTGATCAACATCGGTCTGGGCGTTGTGATCGGATTCGGGATGTGGGCGATTGGCATGCCTAACCCACTGTTGTGGGGCGTGCTGGCGGCGCTCTTCAATTACATCCCGTTCGCCGGCTTGGTGCTGGGCTCCGGCCTGGTTTTTCTGGCCGCGATGGCGGAGCTGCCGACCCTCGGCGAGCAGCTGATGGCTCCGGCGATCTACCTGGGGGCGAACGGCATCGAGGCGAACCTCGTCACGCCAGCCGTGCTCGGCCGTTCGATCAGCCTCAACCCGGTGGTGATCCTGCTATCGGTCTTCGTTGGCGGCTGGGTGTGGGGCATCGGCGGCATCTTCCTTGCCGTGCCGATGCTGCTGGTGCTGAAGATCGCCTGCGACCACTACCGCAGCCTGCAACCGATCGGGGTGTTCCTGTCGAGCTGATGGCGTGACGGCGGGATTGTCTCGCAGCCGTCGGCAATCTGCCGCTTGATGGGTTGACCCGGTCGTTCGGGCGGAGCACAATACCTTCCGGTCGGACCGCTTTTCTTGCTAATCGGTAGGAACAGCGGCCTTTATGCGTGCTTCGTTTCAGAAATGCGTCCCCCTCGCCCTCGCGGCTTTCTACAGTGCCCTCGCACTGTTTGGGCAGACGCTGCACGCCCTCCCGTGGCTTGACCACTTCAGTACAAACGCCTGCGAGCACTGCAGCTGCGGCTTGAATCACGACGATTCGCCGTTCGCTCGTTACCGTCAGACCATCCCCTCGGGCGACCAGCGGCAGCCGGTCAATCCACAGCCGGTCGACGACTGTCCCATCTGCGCACTTTTCGCGCTATCGCAGGACCGACCTGCGCCGCGGCCGTTGGTTGTGGTCGCCGGCCTCGCGACCGTGGTCGCGCCGGCGATTGAACCCCGCGTTCCTTATGCCCCCGGACGTGCGCCGCGTTCGCGCGGGCCGCCCGCCGCGCCGCTGTTATAAGCGCGGTCACTTCCCAACTATCATCGCGGCCACGTCGCCGCGGTAGGGGGGACGGCTGCGCACCGATCGCCTCGCCGGCGTCTGGCGCATGTCGTCATGCGGTCCGACCACCGTTGCGGTAGACACGCCGCGTCGGCGGGGCCCTTCCGCTATTTGCCTGCCCACCTCGAAAGGAGGGGAGTATGTCACGCGCCGCGCGCGTCGCGTTCACCCTGGTCGAGCTGCTGGTTGTTATCGCGATTGTGGGGCTTCTGATCGCCCTCCTTCTGCCGGCCGTCCAGGCCGCTCGGGGGGCGGCGCGTCGCACCCAGTGCGTGAACAACCTCCGCCAGATCGGCCTGGGATTGCACGGCTACTGCAACGACCACCACGGCAGGTTCCCGGAGACGATGCACACCATCGTCGACGCGGACGAGTCCCGGTCGTGGATCTACACGCTTGGGCCCTACACCGAGGCGGTGGACGAGCTGCGCATCTGCCCCGAGGACCCGCGTGGGCCCGAGCGGCTGCGGAAGAAGCTGACGAGCTACGTGCTCAACGACTACGTCACGGTCCCCCGCGGCGGGGCGATCACCAGCCTGCACGACCTGCCCGCCACCCACGCCACGGTGGTTGCGCTCGAGGCCTCTGACAACCTGCCGTTATCGTTCTACCACGAGCACATCCACGCCAAGGCGTGGTTCAAGCGGAGCAACGTGCGGGATCGGCTCGTCTGGTCGGCGGTCCAAGAAGAGATGCAGTCTGACCGCCACACTTCGGGCTCCCACTTGCTCTATGCGGACGCGCACGTGGAGTTTGTCGCCGAGTCGACGCTCCGTGAGTTGGCGGACCACGGCGACAACTTCATGCTGCCGCCTCAATAATCCTTAAATCCTACTATGAATGAGAACGATTGCTATGAATGCGAAGATGCACGCGTTTTGCCTTGTGATCCTGTCTGCTGGCCCCGCGTCTGCCCAACTGCACGGCGGCGACGTCGATCTGACCGTCTCTGGTGGAAAGATCGTGACCGGCCAACGCGTTTACGGGGCCGAACTCGGCGAGATCCTGCCGAACGAAGTCGACGAGCCGGGATTCGACAGCGATCCGGGGACCTTCCCGGCCGGGTCGAGTGTTGGGTTCGCGTTTGTGGACTCGCTGCGGGTCTGGGATGGAATCGACTTTGATGAGATTGCTCCGTTGACGATGTCGACTCAGTTCGGGAGCTCGCTCGGCCCCGTTACTACGCCGTCGACCCCCGGCGTTGTGGAAGGGTTTGCCCTCAATGTAGCGGCCGACGGCTCGTGGCACCGCCACCTCGACTACCTGCTAAATCCCCCCGCCACAAACGGCGTCTACCTGCTGTCGCTCAAGCTCGGCAGCAGTGACCCCACTATCGGAGACTCGGAACCGCTGTACCTGGTTTTCAATCAGAATGTCGATGAGTCGGTGCACGACGCCGCAATCGACTACGTCAAAGCCAGGGTTGCCGGTATCCCCGAGCCGGCCAGCGTGGTGCTGCTAGCGGTGCTTGGCGCCGCGCTGGGGAAGCGTCGTCGTATCTAGCCGAGACGCTATTCAGAGACGCCCGGGCGCCTGATTTCGGCGCCCGGGCGCCCCTCTTACTGCTTCTCTTTTGTCAACTCCGAGAGGATGCCCTTAAGCCGCACCAGCGACTTGGCCCGGGCCTCGTAGTTCGGATCGCCTTCGCTAGCCGACTCGCCGGCCCGCATGTAGGCGTGGCCCGCGCCCTCGTAGGCGACCGGGTCGTACTTCTTGCCCAGCGTTTCCATCTTCTTCTTGACCTCGGGCACGGCGCCGGTGATGCGGTGGTCGTTGCCGCCGTAGAATCCATAAACCGGCGCCGAGATCGCCTGGTAGGTGGCGTCGTCCTGCGGCGCCGTGCCGTAGAAAACGCAGGCCGCCGAGACGCCACTGTTGGTGGCCGCGTGGGCGAACGACTTGCCGCCGCCCCAGCAGAAGCCGGCCGCCGCCACCACTCCCGTTCCCGCCGGGTGCTTCTGGGCGAACGCGATCACCGCGTCGAGGTCGGCGCCAACCTGCTCGTCCGGCAGCTTGTAGATGCCGTTGCGGGCGGCGTCGGCCGAGCCGAACGCCTCGGTACCGCCGCCGTCGGGGCCGGTCCCGCTGAGCAGGTCCGGCGCGATCGCCAGGTAGCCGGCCTCGGCCATCTGGTCGGCAAACGAGCGGGCCCAGACGTTCAGGCCGCGGTTCTCGTGGATCACGACCAACGCGGCTGTTGGGCCCGGAGCTTCGGGGAACGCGACGAACGTCCGCACCGTGCGGCCGGCGTCAGTCTTGATGTTGACCCACTCGTGGTGCCGCGGCGAGTTCTCCAGGCGGGTCACCGGGTCCTCACCCTGCGCGCGGACCGTAGACAAGAGCGAGACAAAGACCGCAAGGCAGGGGAGGGTGGCGTGACGCATGCTTGGGGCTCCAGTTGCAAAGACGAGGGCCGGACGAGGTTGCTGACCATCGTATCAACTCCGCCGCGGTCCAGACGTGTCGCCGGCGCAAAAAAGAAGCCGGCGGTTTGCGAACAAACCGCCGGCTCTCAATTAGCAATTCTGCCCCACGCCCCCGCTAGTGGGGCGGGAAAGACTACGAGCGACGGCAGACAAACCCGACGCCAACTAGGGCCGCCAGCAGCAGCGCGGTGGGCTCGGGGGCCGCCGCGGCCGACGGGCCGGGGGCGGCCATGGCGCCGTAGTTCGACGCCCAAACGGCGTAGTCGCCAGGAGTCAGCGTGGCGCCGTTGTCGTCACGCCAGAAGACGTAGTCGGCCGCGTCGACCAATCCGTCGCCGGTGAAGTCGCCGGCCAGACCAGAGGCCTCGCCGATCATGTCGAAGGTCGGCGGACGAATCTGGACCAGCGACTGGTCTACCGATTCGCGGTAGCCAATGTAGAAAGTGCCGATCATGTCGGTCGTGGCGGTGTGGGTGAAGGTCTGGTCGCCGAAGACCGCGACCACGTCACCGGTAACGGGGTCGTAGTCGAGCGACAGGCGGTACCAGTCGGACGCCATCTCACCCATCTCAATGCTTTCGAGGACGGTCCAGTCGCCGCTAGCCGGGTTGCTCGGGCCGCCATCGTTGAAGTCGACCAGCATAACGCGGTTAAGGCTCGCGCTGTCTTCCTTCTGGATCACCCAGCCGATGCCGGTGTTGCCGTTCGCGGTGCCGACGTCGCCGAAGAACAGGCCCGTTGGGTCCGGCAGGTTGTGGAGGCTGCCGGTAGTGCCGATGCCGTAGGTGGTGGACTCGGCGCCGCCTCCGCCGTAGGGGACGGTGTCGATGTAAGCGTACATGTCATAGCTGGTGATCAGCTCCGGCGCAAAGCTCATGTTGCCGCCGCCCGACTCGTCCCATGCCATGATCGCGTTGCCGCCCTGAGGCGACGCCGGGATGGCGTTCGGGTTGATGGTATCGACGACCGTAGGATCGACAACACGGGGCACGGTGAACGAGCCGCTCATGCCGGGCACGGGATCGTTCGACGCCGCGGAAAGTCCATCGACGTCCGGAATCGAATAGGCGCCGGTCATCAGCAAACCGTTCGAGGCGCCCGGCGTGGTCGGCACGATGCCGAAATCGGCGCCGCTGTTGTTAGTGTCGCGGCCGTCGATGTAGCGGCCGATTGAGATCGGGTGGTCCGGGCGGTCGTAGTTCTGAGTGTTTCCCCACCAGCCGGCGCCAACCTCAGCGATCTGGGCCGCGGTCAGGTTGGCGTTGCCCTTGTTGGCCTCGTACGCGATGGCGTCGACAATGGTCGTCGGGCCGTTGCGGAGCTCGATCACGGTGTTGGCGTTCGGCCACAGGTCGAGCGAGTTGCCGAGGTCCTGGTCCAGGTTGGGAGTGCCGGTGGCGCCCAGCACGTAGTACTCACCCGCGGCGAGCATGGTGCCGGACGGGATGAAGTCTTCGAAGAACAAGAAGTTGTCGGCGAGCTCGATGCTCGCGACGCTCCAATCGCCGATGTTCACGGCCGAGGCGCCGGCGTTGTAGAGCTCGATGTACTCGGCGAAGCGGCTCGCATTCGGAGACGAGTCGTACGCCAGCTCGTTGATCACCACCTGCGCGTTCGCGCCGGCGGTCAGCAGCAGGCCGGCGGCCAGGGCCGAGGCAATACGGGTGGGGGCGTTGCCCAGGAGGCGCCACGCTGAGTTCATCATCTTTTGGCTCGTGGGGAGGTGTGCGGACATGGTGGAGCTCTGATCCAAGAAGGGAATCGCCTGCCTGTATCGGGGGGGCGCCGTCGGAATCCGCAAGCGGCAAACCGTTGGCATCGCGTGTCGCTCACGCGGGGCCAAGCAGGCCGCGCACAAGCGTTCTCGCGCTCTCTCTTAGTAGAGTCACAATCGCCCCAAACCTAAATGCAAAGCTTGCGCATTTAAGTCTGCGATTCGCGCGAAATTTGGCGAGGACGAAACGCAAGCACGGGAATCTTCGGGTAGCGACGCAAAAGCGAGCGTGTTGTACGTCATGCAGTCGCCGGTTGGCCGCTGCGCTGATCCGCAAAGTCCGCTGGCGACCAGTTCTTGAGCGCGGCTCAAAATCGGAGCCCGAACACGAAAAGTCCTCTAGCCCCAGCAAGGCCAGGGCTAGAGGACTCGGTTGTACGAAATCGTGGTAATCGCAGCAGAGCCGCGGGATCAGTCCCACCACCACTGGCCGGCGTTCAGCCCGCTGAGGTCAACCTCTTCGCGGGTCGAGCTCACCTCGCCGGCCTCGTCGGCCAGCAGGTTGACCGGCTGCAGGGCTTCGCCGGGGCGGATCTGGACGCCGCCGCCGATTGGGGTCATCAGCGTGTTGCCCTTCCACAGGCTGTTCACGGCCGAGGCAACCTTCTGCGGCGCGTTCTCGGTCTGGACCGGGTAGGCCTGCTCGTCGGCGAAGGTCGTCATTTGCCAGTCGGCCTGCGAGTAGAGGTCGCGGTCCTGGATGAACGCCGCGGCTACCGCCAGGTCGATGCAGTTGCGGAGCTGAGCGAACACGGGCGAACGCTCGGCGAGCTGCGGGTAGACCTTGGTGAACGCGTTGACGAACGCCTGGCTGGCGCGGTTGCCGCGGCCGACGGCCTGGCGGGCGCCCGACTGCTGGATCATCTCGTCCTCGCCGATCAGCTTCACGCCCTCGCCGACCATCTCCATCGCGAGCGAATCCTCGCTCACCCGGATCCGCTCGTAGTCGGGGACGAAGAACCAACGCTGCATCGCGTTGCGGGCGACATTCGACGGGTTGGCCCGGTCGACGTAGCTCTTCAGCCGTACTGGAGGCTGCTCAAGGCCGATGCCGATCAGCTTCATGCGGTAGTCGGCTTCGACCAGCACCTGGGCGAAATGGGTCGAGGCCGGGACGCCGCCGACGGTGATCATCTGCGGACCGAGCTTCTCTTGCATCTTCGAGACCAGCATCTGGGTCTCGGCCTGGGTCGGCATGCGGCCGGTGCTGGTGCGGGAAAGGCCGCCGAGGAACTGCTGGAACTGAGCCAGGCCTTCCTGGGTGGGGTCGATCGAGCAGTAGATCAGCGGGTTGCTGCTGGCCGACTCGGCGGCAGCGCTGCCAGCCGGCGGGAACGCCCGCAGGGCGACCACCAGGTCTTGCAGCTCGATCACCGGCTGGCCGCTCTTGACGCCCAGCTTGCGTCCCTCGAGCGACTCGGCCCACGGTTCGGCCGGGCCGGCAATGACCACATCCCCCGACTCGGGGTAGCAGAACACGTAGTCGATGCGGGTCAGCCCGGCCAGGTTTTGCATGACGTCATCGGCCTCTTGGCCGGCGGCGATCTTGTTCTCGATCTCTTTCTCGAGCCGCGTCAGCGACACCTTGCGGAGTTTGCTCGGCTTGGTGAGGTCGCCTTCGAAGGCGGCCATTGCCTGCTGTACGCGTTGCCGCCCGAGGTTGCCTGTCGGGTCCGCCACCGAGACACGCTTCATCACGCCCTCGGCGTCGACGACCACGCCCGAGGCGCCCTGGGTGCCGGTGGTGCCGCCACCGCCGCCTCCCAAGCCGCCACCGCCGCCTCCAAAGCCGCCGCCGCCTTGGCCACCGCCGCCGCCACCAAACTGGGCAGACGCCGGCACGACGCACAAAGCAACGGCCAGCAGGCCGCCAAACAGGCTACAAAAAAGTGTTGGAGCAGCGACACGCATGGTCGGATCACCCTGGTAAGGTCGGCGGTTTCTTCTCGCCCGGCAGGGGCGGTGAGCAGCCGCCGGGGTTCCTGGTTCGCGGGGATGCCCGCCTTGCCAATTCTCGATGCGGCGGGCTGGGCGCAAGGTGGGTCGAAGACCCGTGGCACCTTCCGTTGATCGTAATCAGTCAAAATAGGTAAAGCAAGAAATAGGCAGGGTTTTGGGCGGTTCTGGCGCCCGCAACACGACGTAATCCCCGTCTCGCGGCCCTACCACCGCTACTGCCGGCGCCACCCGCAGGCCCCCAACCGGCATGTTGAGAAAACTCACCGCCAGAGGTTGCAAATTAACAACACGCCCCAAGTCGGGCGGTAGAGTTGCGTGGCCGACCCGCTGCGCGCTCCTGGAGGACGCTGCGGCGAGACCGGCCCCAACCCCCTGACCACGCCGGATGCGGTCAGCCCCAGCCCAGCATGAAGCCCCGAACTCCCCAATCCGCTCTCCCCCTAGTGCTGGCCGCCCTGGCGGTCGCCACGCTGACGGGCTGCGCTATGAACGGGTTGCCGCGGATCGACCCGTCTGGCGAGCGGTTCTTTATCTGGCCCGACAGCCAGCCGGTGGTGGGGCCGCTGGCCTCGCCCGGGGCGGTGATCGCCCCGCCGGGCGGCAACGCCACGCTGCCGCCGGTCGGCTCCGCCGGGACCACCGCCTCGACCGGGCCGAGCTGCCCGCTTTGTCCGCTGTGCCCGCTCGGCTGCCCGCTGGGCGGCTTATTCGATGACAAGACCGTGATCGGCCCGGTGGCGGGCGGACCGCCGCCGGTCGAGCCGACCAACCGGGTCACCCTCACGCCAGGTCGCGTGCTCGCGCCGGTGGGCAGCGAGGTAGTGCTCCGCGCCGGCGTCTGCGGCAAGGACGGCTACCTGCTGACCAACCGCAAGGTTGAATGGATGATCGACCAGGAGGGCGTCGGGCAGTTCGCCGAGATCGGCGACGCCGGCCAGCGCGACTTCATGCGTTACCCCTGGAGCACGCCGAAGAAGATCAACAACACCTACGCTGTGGGCTACACCTCGCCGGTGCACACCTGCCTGCGACGCGGCACCGCCGACCCGGCCGACGACCTGCAGATCAACGACGGCGAGGCCTGGGTGAGCATCACGAGCCCGTCGGAGGGGACTAGCTACATCACGGCCTACGCGCCGAACGAAGACAACTGGAACGCCCGCCGCGCGCAGGCCACGATCTACTGGGTCGACGCGCAGTGGCGGCTGCCGCCGTCGGCCGTGATCGCCGCCGGGCAGCCCCATGTCCTGGCGACCACCATCACCCGCCAGACCGATGGCGCCCCGCTCGCCGGCTGGATCGTCCGCTACGAGGTCGCCGACGGCACGGGCGCCCGGCTCGGCTACGACGCCGGGCAAGTCTCGGAGGTCACATCGGACAACCGCGGCGTCGCGCAGGTCGAGGTCACCCCGACCGACGCCCAGCCCGGTTCGTCGCGGATCCGGATCACGGTGGTGCGTCCCGAGCAGGCCGGCATCGCGTCGAGCCCGCGGCTGGACGTCGGCGCCGGCGAGGCGACCATCACCTGGTCGAACACCGCCGCGGGCACGCAGCCGCTGTTCCCGCCGGTCACGCCGCAACTGCCAGCGACGCCGCCCGCGTTCCCCCAGCAACCGACCGAGCCCAACCCGCGTCCCCAGCTGCCGCCGGACAACGAGCCCCCCATCGGCATCGAGCCCCCCGGCCGCCCGGACCTAGAGGTGAGGGTTCAGAAGATCACGCCCGACCCGATCAAGGTGGGCCAAGAAGTGACCTACAACATCGTCATCCGCAACATCGGCGACGGCGTGGCCCGCAACGTGCGTCTGTTCGACGTGTTCGACCCCGGGCTCGCCAGCCCGCAAGACGGGGAACGCGTGGGGCGGATCGACTCCAAAGACAACATCAAGGACATTGCGCCGACAGGAACTCGCGAGATTCCCCTCACCTTCGATGTGCTCACCGCCGGCGAGCATTGGCACGAGGTGACCGTGAAGGCCGATGGCGGAGTCGACGCGTTTTACAAGGCCGACTTCACCGCGATCGACGACCAGCCGGTTGCCGCCGCGGTCACGATGCAGACCGACATCGCGCCTGTGCGTCCCACCGTGGGCGACGAGGTGCGATTCAAGATCGTCCTCGAAAACACCTCCAACGTGCCAGCGACCAACCTGCGGCTCGAGATTGCCCCCGACCCCGCATTGAGGGTCACCGGAATCCTGCCGGAGAACCTCAGCAACGTCACGCAGGCATTGACCACGGGCGGTGCGATCACTCCGCTCGGCACGCTGGCCGCGGGGCAGAAGGTCACGATCCGCTACGGCTGCAACGCCAACATGGCGACCCAAATCGGCAACCCGGCCGAGATCACCGCCTTCCTCAAGGGCGACGGCATCAGCCTGGCGGGCCGCGAGCAGATCGAGATCCTGCCGGCGGCCGCCGCGCCCCCGGCGGCCGCGCCGCTGGGCGTGTCGGTCCAGACCTCGGCGAACCCCATCCGGCGGAATGGCCAGGCCGACGTAACCGTCACGCTGACCAACAACACGGCCCAGCCGCTGTTGGGGGTGAACGTCGACATCCGCATCCCGCCGCAGCTCTCGCCGCGGCCGCTGGTGGCCGACACGCCGATCGGCACAGCGCTGATCGCCCAGCAGCCGTTCCTGCGGCTCAGCCCGGCCATCGCCTCGCTCGCGCCCGGCGGCAAGGCGACCATCCGCGTCCCGTACGACGCGGTGAACCCAGGGCAGGGCGCGGTAGAAGCCCGCGGCACGTGGCAGGGCGGCACGGCGCCGTCCGATGGCCGCGTGATCGTCACGGTCGAGCCGTAGGGCTTTGCCGAATGCGTGCCGGTGGGGGTACTATCAAGCGATGCCCCGCTACGTCCTCCTCCGCCACGAGTGCCCCCCCGACTACCGCGTCGGTTCGCACTGGGACTTGATGCTCGAGCGCGACGGCGTGCTGCTCACTTGGTCGCTGCCGAGGTTGCCCGCGCGGTGGGGAGGCAGTTCGGGAGACGAAATCGAAGCCGAGCGGCTCCCCGATCACCGGCTGGCGTACCTAGACTACGAGGGCCCGGTGAGCGGCAGCCGCGGCGAGGTGCGCCGTGTCGTCGCGGGGGAATTCACTTGGATGAGCTGCGACGAGCAAAGAGTCGAAGCCGAGCTAGCCAGCGGCAAGATCACACTGAACAACAGCGGTTCGACTTGGCAACTAAGGGTGACGAGCTAAGCCGCCGCCAGCGAACCGCCCTGCACACGGCCATCGACCAGCGTGACGATGCGGTGCGCCCGATCAGCGATCCGCAGGTCGTGCGTGACGAGGACGATTGTCAGCTGCTGCTCTTCGTTGAGCCGCTCCAGCAGCCGCAGGATCTCCTCGCCCGTGTTCTGGTCGAGGTTGCCGGTCGGCTCGTCGGCCAACAGCAGCCGCGGCTCGCTCATCAGCGCACGCGCGATCGCGACCCGCTGCATCTCGCCGCCCGACAGCTCGCGCGGCTTGTGGTTTAGGCGGTGCGACAGCTCGACGGTCTCCATCAGCTGCTCGGCCCGCTGGCGGAGCTGCTTCCGGTTGCGCCAATAGCCAAGGGTGCTGTAGCGGATCATCGCCGGCGACAGCACGTTCTCGATCGCGGTCAGCTCCGGCACCAAATGGTACGCCTGGAAGATCATGCCGATGTGGCGGTTGCGGAGGATGTTCTTCCCCTCGCCCGGCAGGTTGTCGATGCGGTTGCCCTCGAAACGGACCTCGCCGGCGTCGGGCCGGTCGAGCGTGGCGAGCAGGTGCAGCAGCGTGCTCTTGCCGCTGCCCGACTGGCCGACGATCGCTACGAGCTCGCCCTTGCGGACCTCGAAGTCGACCCCCTGCAGCACGGGCGTCTTGACGTCGCCCTTGCGGTAGGTGCGGTGGAGGTCGTGCGACGACAGGATGACCGGACCGGTCGACTTGGCCCGCGGCTTGGCCGGCGGGGCGTCGGCGGTCGGCAGGAAGTCGGCGAGCGTGGGGCTGGTAGTGCTCATGGCAACTCTACTCGGTAGCTGAAGGTATCCCCGCATCGGCGAAGCGGGAGACGATTTCCCGGCTCGGAGAGCCGGGGATACATTGACTACTCCCAACGCAGCGCCTGCACCGGGTGCAGCGACGCCGCCCGCCAGGCGGGCAGCACGCTCGCCAAGACGGCGATCAGCATCGCCCCGACGGCGACCCACAGAATCGTGAACGGCTCGATAATCGCCGGGATCTTGTAGAAGTAGTAGACCGATGGGTCGAACACCGGCGTGCCGGTGAGCCAGCCAAGGAAGTCGGCGATCTCGTTGATCTGGTCGACAAACACTAAGCCGCCGACCACACCGATCCCGGCGCCGACCGCGCCCAGCGTCAGGCCGTAGCTGAGGAAGATCCCCATCACGCCCGAGCCGCTCGCGCCGAGGCTCTTGAGGATGCCGATGTCGCGGGTCTTCTCGACCACGATCATCAGGAAGATCGCCAGGATGCCGAAGCCGGCCACGGCGATGATCAAGAACAACAAGACGTTGAGGACCATGGTCTCCATCTGCACGGCGGCCAGCAGGGCGCCCTGCTTATCGCGCCAGGTGCTGACCACGTAGAACTGCTCGGGGAATCTGTTCCGCAGCAGGTCCCGCACCATGTTTGGCTCGACGCCCTCTTTCAGGCGGATCTGGATCGAGTTGAAGTTGGCGACCCCGGTCAGCGGGTCGACCAGGCCGCGGAGCTTCTGCATCTCGGCCAGCGGCAAAAACACGAACGACTGGTCGTACTCCTGCATCTTGCTCTCGTAGAAGTCGGTGATGGTCAGCTTGGCCGAGCGTGGCTCGGGCTTCTGACCGGCCGACGGGAACATAATCGTGACGTCGTCGCCGGGGACGCAGAAGAACTTATCGGCGCCGGCGGCGTCGCGGTACGAGCAGAGCGAGATGCCCGGAACGCAGCCGGTGAAGATCTCCTTGCTAGGGTCAAAGGTCGCCTGGTGGTTGCTGGTGCTGCTGCTGAACGGGTCGGCAGGCAGCGGCGAGGCGTCAGAGTCGCTCTCTGCGGCGGCCTCGTCCGAGGCGTACGCCGGCGGCGCCACAATCGGCTGGCGGTACTGCGCCATCATCTTGCGGTGCTCCCAGCCGGCCCGCTGCATGTCGTCGCGGGCGACCACCTTGCTGGGGTCGTCGGTCTGGTGGTCGTAGACGTCGTAGCCGCCCTGCTTGAGCTCGAACTCGAGCTCCTCACGGTTCTCGGGGTGCTGCAAGTACTGCCCGAAGTCGCTGACCGAAGAGTAGGTGTCAGGGTCGATGCCGATCAGGTTGATCTGCTGGGTGCGGTGCTGGCCGCCGACGTAGTACTGCATCGCCGCGGGGACGTGGGCCGTGGGGCTCATGCCCTCGATGTACTGGCCGGCCACCTCGCGGATCTTCTGCATGTGCAGGCTAGCGTCCGACGCGCCGTCCAGGTGGCGGCTCTCGAACACGACGTCGCTCAGGATGCCGTGGATGCGGTCCTGCATCTCGTGGCTGAAGCCGGCCATCACCGCGTTGACCACAATCATGGTCGCCACGCCTAGCGTCACGCTGATGATCGACGCCAGCGCGATGTACCGGGTGCGGAGGTAACGCCAGCAGAGCAGGAGTTTGTACATGGGGCAGTCGGCTATTGGCTATCGGCAGGGGCCAAGGTCCCGCGGCGCGGGGGTAGCTGGGCCGGGGAGGATAGCGGGAAGGCCGGCGGGCCGCCAGAGAAGTGCGGCGCGGGTGCTAGCACGCCGGGAATCAGGTCCGGCGTTGCCAGAAAGGGACGCCTACTGATAAAAGTCGCGGCTTACCGTTCGCCCTAGGAGGAGTTCCGATGCAGCGTAGGAAATGCCTAGCACTACTTGCGGTCTTGCTAATGAGCAATAACGGGTGCTTTCTGATGGAGGCGCTCTTTGATGCCCGAACCAAGCAGCATGACGCGATCAACTCCGCGGTTGCGCGCTATTCCAGCGAGAGTAATGGCTACAGTGGCTACTCAGCACACGGCAACGTCGATCGCATCTACGACTGATTCGCGCGGGGCCCACTCCCGCGATCGGCGTAGGTGCGACGCCGCGAGGCTGCCGGCTAAAACCCAGCATGCCAGCAGCATTGCCCCCGACTCGGGAACCGCCCCGCCCGGCGCCACATAGGTAAAGCCGAAGTTCCTCCGCCACACAGCGTAGTCGAGGGCGTCGACCACGCCATCGTTGTTGCCGTCGGCCGTAAGGTCGTTCGTGGCCACCGCGTCACGCCACACGGTGTAGTCGGCGGCGTCGACCAGGCCATCGCCGTTGTAGTCGACCGCTGTGCGGTCGCCGGTGAGCGTGCGGATCCAGCCGTCCTGCTTGGTGCTGAGGTAGATCTCGCCGGCCGAGTCCTGGCCGAACCGCAGGTCGGTCCGATTGTTCGGCAGGCTGGCGTCGGTCCGCGCGTCGATGATCAGGTCCTTGACCGTGACCGCCTGGCCGCCCTGCGTCAGGAACAGCTCGTGCACGTCGGCGGTGCTGCGGAAGTCGCCGTCCTCGTGGGCGGCGACCAGCTCGTCGAAGTCGCTGTAGAACAGCCGGCCGTTGACGATGTCGCCGTAGACGAACTTGCCGTACAGCTCGGGGACCTCGGCGCCGCGGTAGACGAAGCCGCCGGCGATTGCGAGGCCGTCGCCGTGGTCGTACTGGGCGGCCGGCCAGACGAAGGAGTCGGTGTCTGTGCCGCGGGGGATGGCGCCGCCGCCGCGGAAGAAGGTCCCTTCGAAGGTGCTCCAGCCGTAGTTGCTGCCCGCGGCGAGGAAGTTGACCTCCTCGACGCTGCCGTCGCCGATGTCGGTCCCCAGGAAGGCGCCCGTCTGTTGGTCCCAGCTGATCCGGTGCAGGTTGCGAAAGCCGTAGGCCCAGACCTCGGCGAGGGTGTTGGGGTCGCCGTCGGACGCGAATGGGTTGTCGGCCGGCACGCCGTACGCCCCGTTCGCGCTGTTATTGCCGGCGGGGTCGATCCGCAGCAGCTTGCCGAAGATCGAGCCGAGGTCCTGCGCCGGCGAGCCGGTGTTCGAGTCGCCCCCGGCGATGTACATCATGCCGTAGTCGGGGTCGCCCGGCGTGGCCATCGGGTTGAACGAGATGTCGCCCAGGTTGTGGATGCGGCTCCCCTGGCCGACCCGCAGCAACTCGCGGTGCGTACCGCTGAACGTCCCGGCCGATGGGTTGTCAGCGGTCCACTCGACCACCACCGTGTGCCCCAACGAGGGCGACAGGTTGCCGAAGTCGATTGCGCCCGGGTTGCCGGCCGCCGACTCCGAGTGGATGGTGTAGAACTTGCCGTTCACAGCGAACTCTGGGTGGAGGGCCACCGTGTTGAGGCCGGTCGAGAGCCCGCCCGGCCCGATGTTGAACCGCGAGAACACATCGGCTACGTCGAGGTATTCGACAACCTGCTGGCTCGCGGGTTCGACGCGGTAGATGGGGCCGCGCAGGTCGTTGACCAGCCACTGGTCGGAGTAGCCGGGGATCTCGCGCATGAAGTTGATTCGGGCGACGTTCGCGGCCGAGCGGTTGTCTTCTTGCGCGATGCCCCGCGTGTCGGGGAACGAAACGACGTCCTGCACGCCGACCGTCACACCGGGCAGGATGGGCGCGGAAATCTGGGCGTTGGCGTGCGAGGCGAGCGTCGCCAGGCCGGCGGACAGGCAGCAGCAGAACAGTCTGAACATCGATGAGGCTCTCTGAGGAAGACGAGACCCTCAATGTAGCGGAGTGCCGCGTCGATTGCGCCTCGGAGCAACCGCCCTTCCTCAACACCCACTAGGGCCTGTTGTTAAAGGGGTTTGCCTCGCGTCAGCCGGCGTTCTTAGGCACTACCCGCCGTTGCAAAGCGGCGGCGGTCGTCTGCAGAGCTCACTTCTCAGGCCGCAACAGCGGGAACAGGATCACGTCGCGGATGGTCTGGCTGTTGGTCAGCAGCATCACCAGGCGGTCGATGCCGATGCCGAGGCCGCCGGCCGGGGGCATGCCGTGACGCAGGGCGCGGATGAAGTCGTCGTCCATCTTGGCCATGCTGTCCTCCTCGCTCAGGCCAGCGAGCTGGTTCTTGAACAGCTCCTCCTGCAGGTCCGGGTCGTTGAGCTCGGTGTACGCGTTGGCCACCTCCATGCCGCGGATGAACAGCTCGAACCGCTCGGCGACCTTGGGGTTGTCGGTCTTCCGCTTCGTGAGCGGGCAGATGCTGGCCGGGTAGTCGATGACGAACGTGGGCGCCATCAGCGCGTCCTCCACCTTCTCCTCGAACACCTCATTCTTCACGACGTCCGGGTGGCGGCCGTCGACGTCAAAGCCGATCTTCTTGGCCAGGTCGGCCACGGCCGACTCGTCCGACGGGTCGACGCCGGCGTGCTGCTCGAACAGCTCGTCGTAGGTCTTGCGGGCGAACGGCGGGGTGAAGTCGATCGAGTCGTCGCCCCACGGCAGCACGTAGCTCGGCTTCTCGTCGGGCGAGATTGCGCCGATGGCGTCGATGATCACCGACTCGGTGAGGTCCATCATCGAGCGGTAGTCGCCGTACGCCTGGTACACCTCGAGCATGGTGAACTCGGGGTTGTGCTTGGGGCTGATCCCCTCGTTGCGGTAGACGCGGCCGAGCTCGTAAACGCGTTCGATGCCGCCGACCATGAGCCGCTTGAGGTGCAGCTCCAGCGCGATCCGCATGAACAGGTCGATGTCCAGCGCGTTGTGGTGCGTGGTGAACGGCCGCGCGGCGGCGCCGCCGGCGATGGAGTGCAGCGTCGGCCCCTCGACCTCGACGAACCGCCGCTCGGCCAGCGTGCTGCGGACCGACGACACGATCTTCGAGCGGTTGAGGAACCGCTGCATGACGCCGTCGTTGTAGGCGAGGTCGACGTACCGCATGCGTTGCCGCATCTCGGGGTCGGTCAGGCCGTGGTGCTTCTCTGGCGGCGGCTCGAGGCTCTTGGTGAGGAAGTGCACCTTCTCGGCCGCGATCGACAGCTCGCCCGTGTTCGTGACGATCAGCATGCCGTCGACAGCGATCAGGTCGCCGAGGTCGAGCTTGTCGATAACGGCCCAGCTGTCGCCGACCTGCTTCTGGCCGATCATTAATTGGATGTCGCCGGTCATGTCCCGCAGGTTCATGAACACCAGCTTGCCGCCCGGCCGGCTCAGCACGATGCGGCCCGCCACGCGGAAATTGGGCCCGACAACCTCGCCGCGGGCGTTGTCCTTCTCCGCGTTGCGGTCGGCCTTCCACTGACGGAAATTGAAGTCTTCTGGCTGGGCCTCGAAATCGGGCAGGTCGATCTCGGTTCCGTCGGGGAAAACGTACTTGATCTCCCCCGCCCGAGCGCGGACCTCGCCGACTGGCGTATGATCGTCAAGCCGGCTGCCCCAGGGGTCCAACCCCAGCTCGGCGATAGCAGCTAGCTTCTGCCGGCGGGCTACGAGCGGGTCGGTCGAGTCGGGTTCTTCCTGCGACATTGGGTTCTCTTTGCAATAAATCGGAGTCGATTCCCCGAAGAAAACGGGGCGGTATGATTCGCGTTGGGCAGGCATTCTCGCCGGCCAGCTAGCGTTTGGTCAACGGCGCCTGCGTCGCGTCCGCGTTGACCCGTGGGGGCGATGCTCCTAGCATTCCCGCGGCTCAGGCCCCGCGCCCTAGGGCCTCACCCTCAGGCGCCCGTCTTTCATGGAGAGCGGCAGATGGCGAAGTGGCTCCGCAGGTCCGCGATTGCATTGGGGGTTTCTCTCACCATTTCGGCGATCTCGAGCTACTGGTTCTACCGGGCCGCCACCACTCTGCCGGAGGACTACCAGGCGGTGCTGGAGGTCGCGCCGGAGCAGCAGGACGAGCGCCGCAAGGAGCTCGAGGCCCAGCTCGCGGCCGTCTACAGCGACGCGACGCAGTCGATCGCCGACGAGGACTCGGACGCGCGGCCCTGGAGCTCTGCGGTCACCGACCAGCATATCAATGGCTGGCTCGCCACCCGGCTGGCCACGGAGTTCCCCGAGGCGGCCGCCCAGGGGCTGGTCGACCCGCGGGTGATGTTCACCGACGAAGGCCTGACCCTGGCGTTCCGCATCGAACGGGGCGTGATCGAGGCCGTGGTCCGCTTCCGCGTCGCGCCGTTTGTCACCGAAGACGGCCGGCTTGGCGTCGAGCTGACCGAGACCCGCGTCGGCTCCGTGCCGCTGCCGACCGGCAGGATTGTTGAGGCCTCGCGGTCGGTGTTCGCCGAGGCCGGCTTGCCGCTCGAGTGGGCGGAGGTCGAGGGCCGCCCCGCGCTCCTAGTCGACTTCGAGCAGCTGGCCTCCGACGCGCGGCACCGCCGCACCCTCCAGGACATCCAGTACAGCCAGGGCGGGCTCTTTGTCGCCGGGCAGACCGAACGCCGCGAACCACGGCTGGCGGTCAACCAGATCGAAGCCCCCATTCAATAATCGACTCGCTCAGAATAGGGCGGCCAGGAGTGCGCAGCGGGCGGGGACTTGGTAAGCTAGTAGCTCGCCCCGAGCCACCAGCTACTTCTCTTTGCTCTGATACCGCATGCTCCGATACCGCCGCGAGAACGACTCGGTCAGCATGAACATGACGCCACTGATCGACGTGGTGTTCCTGCTGATTATCTTCTTCCTGGTGAGCAGCCACCTCGCCCGGCAGGAGACTCAGCTCGACCTCGACCTGCCCGACGCTGCCAGCGGCGAGCTCGCCCAGGCGTCCACCGCACGGGTGGTGACCGTCAATCTGCTGCCGACCGGAGAGTTGATGGTCGCCGGCGAGTCGACCCCCGCCGCGGAGCTGACAGCCAAGCTCGAGCGGGAGGTCCAACGCGATCAGACCCCGGTCGAGGTGCGGCTCCGCTCCGACCGTTCTGTGCCCTACGGCGACGTCGAGCCGATCCTGGCCGCCTGCGCCAAGGCGAACGTCTGGAACCTCCGCTTCGCGGTCCGCGAGCCAGGCCCGGGCGAGGGGAACTAGCCGTGCGCACCACCTGGCGACCCGCCGCCCGCAGCCAGCCGACCCTCGGCGCGTCGATGACGCCGATGATCGACGTCGTGTTCCTGCTGCTCATTTTCTTTGTCTGCACGGCCAGCTTCCAGCCGGTCGAGGCCCTGCTGCCGGGCGACCTGCTGATTTCTGGCGCCGGCGGCGCTGGTGTCCCGCAGGAGGAGCAGCCGCCGCTCGAGAGGGTGGTGATCCGCGCCGAGCAGTCCGGCGCCGGCGTTGCGTGGACCGTCAACGAGAGCCCGTGCCCGACCGACGCGGCGCTCCGCGCGTTGCTCGGCCAGCTGGCGGGCATCGACAGCACGCTGCCGGTGGTGATTGACCCCGACCGCAAGGTCGAGCTCGGCCGCGTCATCGACGGCTTCGACGCCGCCCGCTCGGCCGGGTTTGTCGATGTCAAGTTCGCGGCCTCGGTGGAGTAGTTTGAATTGCGTCGGCCAAGCATGATCTCTCGTTTGCTCGCGACGCTGTTGGGCCTGTTTGCGTCGAGCGTTGGACCGCACGCCCGGGCCGACGACGCCGCGTCGGTGCGGGTTGAGATCCTGGTCGCCGAGGCGGAGAAGCTGTACCGAACGGAGAAGACCCCGCAGGCGATTGCCAAGTACGACCAGGCGAGCGCGCTGGCGTTCGCCGAGGGCGCCGTCGGGCGGGCGTTTGAACTGTCGCGCACCGCGGCGGCGATCCTGCAGGCCAGCGGCGAGGAGGCGAAGGCTGGCCAGCGACTCCGGCGGCTCGCTCTCGGCTCCGCCGACCACCCCGACGCGGCCGCGACCCACTGGGCGGCGGTTGTCTGCCTGTGGAACGGCGGCGTGGGTGGCGGCAACGCCCAGCAAAATGCGGCCGAGCTCGACGAGGCGCTCCGCGAGCACCTCGACCAGTGGCGCGAAGCGCCCTCGGCACGGCAGGCCTACCCGCGGCGGGTGCGTGTGCTGCTGGTCCTGCAAGACTGGCGCGAGGCAGCCGCCCTGTGCGAGCAGCTGGGATCGGCAGAGCTGGCGGCGGCCGGGCTGCTTCCTAGCTACGCCTCGGCCGTCATTGCCTTGCGTGGTGAGGCGGACTCGCAGGAACTGCTCCGCCACGCGACCAACTTCCTGCAGCCGGCGGTGACCGGTCCCGAGAATCAATGGCCGACCGAATGGGACCCTTCGCAGCGGCAGGCGGCGCTCACCCTGGCGCGGATCCACCTCGCCTACGGCGCAGCGGGGCCGCGTTACCCCTACCGACTGCTGGCGGCCTCGGCGACCGGTGCGCCACGCCCCACGGCGGCGTGGGACCTCGCGGCGCTGCCGTCGATGCTGCAGGCGGCCGCGGCTGTGGGGGACTGGGAGGTCGCCCGGCAGGTCGCCGCCCGGGCGTCTCGGCAGCCGACATCGGCGCTGCGACCGGTAGTGGTAGAGCTCTCCAGGCAAGTCGCGGCCAACCCCAGCGAAGACGCGGCCTTGGAGTTGCTAGCCGACTTCACCCAAGGAGACGACCTGCCCGACGATCCCGGCTGGCTGCAACGGGGGCGGCTGCTGGTCCGGGCCCGCCGCGGCGATGCCGACGCCGCCGACCAGCTCGCGGCCGAGCCGCCGGCAGGCAGCACGCCGCGGGGCGACGACCGCCGGCTCGCCGCCCAAACGCTCGCCAAGCAGGCCGACGAGGAGAGCCAGCAGCGGGCGTTGTCGCTGTGGACGCAGCTCGAGCGGCCAGCCTCCAAGGGTTCCCGAGAATTCCACGAGGCGCGGGTTGCCCGCATCGAACTGCTCGACCGCCTCGGCCGGCGGGAGGAGGCCGCCAAGTTGTGGCGCCTCACCGAGGCGCTCTACAAGCCGCCGGCAGACGAGCGCCTGCGGGCACGCCGCGAGGAACTCGCGAGGCGGCTGGGAGCGCCCCGCTAGTCTGCCAATAAAAATAGCCCCGGCCGCAAGCGACCGGGGCTATCTCAACGCGGCGGGATCGACCAGGGGGAATGGACTCACCCGCTACGCATGTTTCAAACGTTCCGACAGCTCACCAGGGGCCGCGGACGTAGTAGGAGCCGAACTGGTTGGTGTTCTGCGGCCACATCGGCTGCTTCTGGAACGGCCCGCCGAACTGACCCGCGCCGGGGTAGTCGCGGCCGAACTGGTGGTCGACCCGCGAGATGTGGCTGCTGCCGACGCCCCAGCCCCAGTTGGTCTGCAGGCGGACGGTCGGCGGCAGGGCCACGGCGACCGGCTGTCCGTACTGCACATGGGCGTAGTTGCCGTTCCAGTTGTAGGTCGGGGCGCGGTACCGCGTGGCCCACATCGACGGGGCGACCGCCTCGCAGGACGAGGCCGCTACGGCGGACAGAATCACCGCCGCCGCCAGGATCTTGATTCGGGGCATGGGGGGCCTCCTGTGTTGACTGGTGGGGTTGCTTGGTGGGACCAGCGCCGTGGCTAGTGGTTCAGCCGGTACTGGATGAACTTCAGCTTGCCGCCGCCCGTGTTGTACCGCACGTTGGTGCGGGTCCAGCCGGCGCCCGGCTGGTGCGAGTAGTACGCCCGCTGGTGGCCGTACATGTACTCGTGCGGGTAGAACGGCTGGTAGGTGTTGTAGGTGTGGCCGACGTGCTCGGGCACGGGCAGGGGCGACACGTAAAGCTGGGCGGCGGCGCCGCTCGGTCCGGGCCCAACGTAGTAGTTGTAGAACAGATCGTGGGGGTCCTGGTGGCTCACGCGGCGCTGGCCCTCCCAGCCGTAGGCCGCCTCGGCGGTCTGGTTGGTGAGCGGCAGGCTGTGCCACGCGGCGGTCAGCACGGCGGCGGTGGCCAAGAACTTGGCGGGGCGTCGCAACATGGGGTGCCTCCTTTGATCCGGGCGGATCGGCGGTGGTGCGGGCAGCGGGCGGGTGGGCGCTAGGACTCCCCCGATTGGTCGCCCCGGCAGCCCGCTGATGATTTGCTACACGGTGGAATCGGCAGGCCCGGTTCCTCCGGTGAGACTTTTCACGCCAGCCGTAACAGTCGTGCGTCTCTTAACACTGGTAGGGCTGCGGACCGCCTGGGAGGGGGGGCAGACCGGGGCTATAATCGCTGCGACCCTCAGGGTTTGCCAAATCTCGGATTGCGGATTTCGAATTGTGGATTCCGCCGGGCGGCGCCCGACTGCAATCATTCCGCGATCCCTTTTCCGTATTCAGGAGCTATCGTCTTGGCGACAAGCGGCACGAAGCGACGGTCAACCGCGAAGGCGATGGCCGCCTCGCAGAAAGAGATCTCCGTCAGCGAGTTCTTCGCGAAGAACCGTCACCTGCTGGGGTTCGACAACCCGCGTAAGGCGCTGCTGACCACCGTCAAGGAGGCGGTCGACAACTCGCTGGACGCCTGCGAAGAGGCCGGCATCCTGCCGGAGATTTGGGTCCATATCCAGCCGACCTCCGCCAACCGCTACAAGGTCGGCATCCAGGACAACGGCCCCGGCATCCTCAAGAAGCAGATCCCGCTGATCTTCGGCAAGCTGCTCTACGGCAGCAAGTTCCACCGCCTGCGGCAGAGCCGCGGCCAGCAGGGCATCGGCATCAGCGCCGCCGGCATGTACGGCGTCCAGACCACCGGCAAGCCGGTCAAGATCGTGTCGAAGGTCTCGGTGCGCAAGCCCGCGCACTACTACGAGATCCAGATCGACACCAAGAAGAACGAGCCCAAGATCCTCAACGGCAAGGGCGAGGGGGTCGACATCCCGCCCGGCGAGAAGGGCGCCAAGTACATCGAGAAGCACGGCATCGAGTGGGTCGACCAGCCGCACGGCACGCGGGTCACCATCGAGCTCGAGGCCAAGTACGTCCGCGGCCGCGGCAGCGTCGACGAGTACCTCACCCAGACCGCCATCGCCAACCCGCACGTCACGCTCCACTACCTCGACCCCGACGACTACCAGTACGACTTTCTGCGCAGCACCGACCAGCTCCCCAGCGAGCCCAAGGAGATCAAGCCCCACCCGTACGGGGTCGAGGTCGGCCGCATGGCGCAGATGTTCGAAGAGTCCGAGGCGATGAGCGTCAGCGAGTTCATGCGGACCAAGTTCTCGCGGGTCACCCCGGCGGTCGCCAAGAAGGTCTGCACCACCGCCAAGGTCAGCTCGCGTGTGAGCGTCCACAAGGTCGACCGCCCGCAGATCGACAAACTCTACGAGGCGATCCAGGCGACCCGCATCAGCCCGCCGGCCACCGACTGCATCTGCCCAATCGGCGAGGACCTGATCCTCAAGGGCCTGCACCAGGTCGTCCCCGGCGAATTCTACGCCGCCGCCACCCGCCCGCCCGGCGTGTACCGGGGCAACCCCTTTCAGATCGAGGTCGGGCTCGCCTACGGCGGCACGGCCCCAACCCAGAACATCACCAAAGAGCTGCTCCTGGAACTCCTCGAGGAAACCGACACCCGCACCGTGCGGCAGTTCCTGATCCACACCTTCAACGGCCTCGGTGGCGACGCCGCCGACAAGATCGTCAAGACGTCGGGCCTCAAGACCCGCCAGGCGCCCGGCGGGCTAAAGCCGAAGGACCGCGACAAGCTGTTCGACGCGATGAAGCACGTCAACGTCGCGGAGGGGCAGCAGATGGAAGTCATGCGGTACGCCAACCGCGTGCCGCTGCAGTTTCAGCAGTCCGCCTGCGCCGTGACCCAGACCATCCTCGGCACCAACTGGCGGGGCTACGGCCTGAGCCAGTCCCGCGGCGCCATGCCCAAGGGCCCGGTCAGCCTGATGGTGCACATCGCCAGCGTGTGGGTGCCGTTCACCAGCGAGAGCAAGGAAGCAATCGCCAGCTACCCCGAGATCCAGAAGGAGATCCGCCTCGGGCTGCAGGCCGTCGGCCGCAAGCTCGGCATGTACCTCCGCCGGCGGATGAAGGTCAAGCAGCAGTCTGACCGCCGCGAGATTTTCCTCCGTTACCTCAAGGAGGTCGCCGGCGCGGTCAGCGTGATCAACGCCGCGGAAGAGAAGGAGCTCTACGACCAGCTGGTGGCGGTCGCGCAGAAGCGGACCGCCGAGGCCGACATGAAGCTCGACGACCGCGGCCGAAAGATCGAAGAGGACCCGACCGAGATGAACCTCGGCGAGAATGTGCTGATCGTCGACCCGGCCGGCCACGAGGCGGCGATTAACCGCGTCGTGACCGAGGAGGAAGAGGAAGGCGCCGAGGAGTAGAATCTTGGTGTCGAGGAATAACGCGGCCTAGGAGCCAGATCAATGGTGCGAATTAAAGTTACCTCAGAGCTCGCAGAGCAACTACTTTCGGCGGGCGAGCCGGTGGAGCTGGTCGACGCGTCCGGCAGAATGCTCGGCACCTTCATGGGGACAGAGACCGACTCAGCGAAAGGGTGGCAACATCTTATGCCGGAGCTGACAGAAGAGGAGATCCAGCGGCGTCTTGCGTCGAACGAACCCGGTCTCACAACCGAAGAACTCAAGGCCAAACTCCAAGAGTTGCCATGAGCTTTCAGCTTACTTGGCGCCCAGAGGTGCTTCAGAACCTGGCCGTGCAGTGGGACGCATTGGATGCCAAAGGCAGGCGTCGGGTGCTTGATCTACTCGACGACACCGACCATTTGCTTGCAACGGCGCCAATGCTTGAGGGGGAGTCGCGAGCCTCGGATACCGACCGGGTTCTGCTGCGGGGCCCGTTGTTGGTCGTTTATCAAGTTGACCTGCGGTTGCGGCTGGTCACCGTCGTAGGCGCGGCTCTGTCCGGGCCGAAGTAACCGGGGAGGGAGCCGTTTCGTTTGGATTGCACCTGCATGGCACGTCACTTGCTCTCTGGAGACCAATGAGCCAGCCGTGGCGAGCATCGACCACCCCCTGCGAGGATAGACACGTGGCAGAGCAACAGACCGCAGAATCCCTTACCGGAGTCGTCGACCAGCTTGAGGACAAGGCCGCCGAGGACGGCGACCTGCTCGTCGGCGACGCCCTCGAGGAGTTTGCGGGCAGGCTGTTCGGGCCGCTGCTGATGATCCCCGGGCTGTTGGTGATGACCCCGGTCGGCGGGATCCCGTTCGTGCCGACTACCATGGGGGTGTTTATTATCCTGGTCGCCGGGCAGTCGCTGTTCGGCCGGAAGCACCCCTGGCTGCCCGGCATAATCAAAGAGCGGGGAGTTGACGAGGAAAAGTTCAAAGACTCGATGGAGAAGGTGCGGCCGTGGCTCAAGTGGGTCGACTCGTTCACCGCCGAGAGGATGACTTCCATGGTCACCGGCCCGATGAAGTACGTGATCGCCGCGGTCTGCATCCTGATGGCGTGCACCATGCCGCCGCTGGAACTGCTGCCGTTCGCCTGCGCGATCCCGGGCGCCGCGATCCTGTTCCTCGGCCTGGCGGTCACCGCCCGGGACGGGTTGCTGGCGGTGTTCGGTCTGGTCGCTTCGGTCGGCGCATTGGGGGCGGTCGGGTACTGGATGTTTTCGTAGGAGTCGGGGCCGGCTAGGCCCCAACGCGCCGCACAAGACGCGACGCGACAAGGTGCACGAGACGCACCAAGAGGAACCCACAAAACGAATCGATGCACGACGTGCATCTCAGCGAATATGGCCAAGAAGAAAAAAGCCGCTCCCGCCCCCAAGCCCAAGGCCCCGGTCAAACTGACGCCGCGGGACAAGAAGACGATGGCCTCGCTCCGGGCGCTGGCGGACGGCGTCGTCACGGCGGCTCAGAAAAAGCGGGACCCGTACGTCGACATCCCCAGCCGCACGCTGTCGAACGTCAAGTACAGCCCGCGGAAGCGGATCCTCGAGATGGGCGGCGCCAAGAACCGGCGGCAGCTGTTCGACCTCTCGCAGGCCAAGGCCTACATGCGGACCATGCTGGTCGCCAGCGGCTGCAAGCGGCTGTTGGACGAGGGCAAGACCACCAGCCTTCGAGGGCTGTTCTACATGCTCAAGCACACGATCGAGAACACGAAGGAGAATACCTTTGACGATCAGAACGAGTGCGACACTATCATCGAGGACGCCGAGGTGCTGCTCAACAGCATCCGCGAGGAGCTGCACCTGTACGCCGAGAACCGCGGCGCGATGGTCGGCGCCATCACGCTGACCGACCGCGGCGACACGATCGACTGCCGGCGGATGGGCTCCGGCGGCTACGCGATCCCGTCGATCGTCGAGCCGGAGATCATCGAGCTCGACCCCAAGAAGTGCGACGCCAAGTTCATCCTGCATGTCGAAAAAGGCACCGTCTGGCAGCGATTCAACGAGGACCGGTTCTGGGAGAAACACAACTGCATCCTCACCCACGGCAGCGGCCAGCCCCCCCGCGGCGTGCGGCGGCTGCTGTTCCGGATGCACAACGAGCTGAAGCTGCCGATCTACTGCGTCCTCGATAACGACCCCTGGGGGTACTACATCTACAGCGTGCTGAAGCAGGGCTCCATCAACCTGGCCTTCGAGAGCCAGCGGATGGCGATCCCCGAGGCCAAGTTCCTCGGCCTGCGGAGCATCGACTACGAACGCTGCGACCTCCCCGAGACCGTCAAGATCGCCCTGAACGACAGCGACCGCAAGCGGGCCAAGCAGATCGCCAAGTACCCCTGGTTCGAGAAGAAACGCGACTGGCAGCGCGAGATCGACAAGATGATCAAGAACGACTTCAAGCTGGAGGTCGAATCCCTGATCGCCAAGGACATCAGCTACGTCACCGAGGTGTACGTCCCCGAGCGGCTCGAGGCGCAGGACTGGCTGGACTAGAGCCGCCGCGGTTTTATTGCACCAGCGGGCGACCGCCGGCTACAATGGGGCAATCCAGCAGCGCCCAAGCGGATTTCTAGGTTATCGCGATGTCATCTTTACCAGTTGATCACGGCCAGAACGCTGATTGGACCTGGGAAGTTGCTACGCTCTATCCGCAGCAGGGGAATTGGTCAGAGAGCGAGTACCTACAGCTCACCGACTCGGTGAATCGCTTCATTGAATTCACCGATGGCCGCGTGGAGTTTCTCGCGATGCCGACGATCGAGCACCAGCGGATTGTTCGATTCCTGTACGACGCCCTGCGTGCGTTCGTCGACCCGCGGCAGCTGGGCGAGGTCTTGTTCGCCGTGCTGCGTGTGTACATCCGCGAAGGCAAGTACCGCGAGCCGGATATTGCGTTCAAGTTTGCTGCCAACGCAGCAGAGAGTGGCGAGCGGTACTACCGCGGCGCAGACTTAGTCGTCGAGGTAGTGAGCGACGACCAGGAAAGTCGCAAGCGGGACTACGAGACGAAGATCGCCGACTACGCCGAAGGGGGAGCCACTGAGTATTGGATTGTCGATCCTCAGCAGCACAAGATCACCGTGCTGACCCTCGACGGCGACAGGTACTTCGAGCACCGCGTTGCCACCGACGGTCAGGCCCCGTCGAAGCTGCTGGACGGCTTCTCGGTAGACGTGGCGGCGGTGTTCGCGGCGGGCAAGCTGCAGTAGGGGGCAGTGACTCAGCAATGAACCCGTACAAATCGCCCAGTTCTGAGGAGCAGACGGGCGATTTGCAGCCACACGCGACGCCAGGCCGATCGCCGCGCCTACTCCGGATCGGCCTGGGCTTAGTCCTGTATGCGTCGATCGTATTGAGTGCGGCGATGGTGATCGGCCGAACCGTGTTAGCTGATATCCAGGGGCGACCGGCGCATTGGATCCTCGGTGTTGGTGTGTTCGTGCCTTTTGGAGTGCGTCTGGCCGGGCAGTTGCTATGCACATTGGTAGCTAGCGATCGGCGAGGGACGGTTTCCGGGTGCTGTGCCGTTCTGTTCCAATCGTTGGCGATGGCTTGTTTAGTTGTTGGCGTCTGGCGGCCTCCGACGCTTATCTACCTTCAAGTAGAGTACGGGACGGATTTTAGCACCCTCGGGATGCACCTCTTCGCGTTCGCGAGCCTGTCCGCATTTGCTTTTCAGCTCTCCTGGCTTTCTGCGGCATATACCGCTAAGCAGCCGAAACTTTCAACGATAGCGGCCGCGACACTTACCTCTTCCACCTTGCTGATGGTGGTGGGGCTGATTGGTTCGGTCACGCGGTACTCAGCAGACCCAGCTGGTTACCAGCCCGGTATTTTCATGCTGCTGCTTGCTCTAGGGCTGGTTGGTGCTCTTGGCGGATTTGTGATGCTCCTCATCGTCATCCACGGAACGAGACGACTTCTTAACGTTGGGTAACCAGTCAGCACACCCGACACGTTGACCCGCCGAGTCCTCTCCTGCTACGAGGTAGATACTTCATTACCTACCTGCGCAAGGTGATTAATCACCAGCCGAAGAGCCGCGTCGCGAAGATTACGGTCCCGACGACTTTCGCCGCCCCCGCCGCTACTAGCACCGCCGCTGCAGCGACGTCCAACGCGTTACCCACGTGGTCGTTCGGCTCGCGGGTAACGGCCTTCGCCAGGTGCTCCAGCGCCGTGTTGAACAGCTCCGCGGTCCAGACGACGCCGATCGAGAGCACCAGCAGCAGCCACTCGACGGCCGACACCCGCAGCCACGCGGCGAGTCCGATCACCACGACTGCCGCAGGGAGGTGCACCCAGAAGCTGTCCTCGCCGCGGACGGCGACCGCCAAGCCGCGGAGGGCGCAGCGGTACTTTTCGGACCAGCGTTTTGGTGGGGGGAACATGGGTTAGTTATTGGGTGGCCGGGAGAGGACAGGAGGGATCACTCGTATCGGAGGAGTTAGCCCCCTCCCCTAGCCCCTCCCCCTGCAGGGGAGGGGGATGAGGAGGCCGCTTTGCGGCCCAACGGCCACCCTACTCCAGCCCATAATAACCAGCGGGCGGCACGTCGATGCCGGTGCGGCGGGTGATGGCCAGGCTCGGCAGGAAGCGGGGCTCGATCGCGAAGTTGAACCCGACATTGCCCTTCGACTCGTCGACGTTGACGCCGATGCTGGTGATGAGGGCCTCGCCCAGGCGGCTGATCATGAACGACTGGCCGATGTTGCCCGCCTCGCTGAAGTCGAGCACGGTCGAGGCCGAGCCGATCCACTTCGGGCTCATCCGGTAGTTGATCGTGGCGGTGATCAGGTCGGCGCTAAACGGCCCCCGCACCGTGCGGTAGCCGACGTAGATATTGCCGATGGTCGGCCGGTTCAGCTGCACGCCGCCGGACACCGTCCGCAGGCCGTCGGCGAATGTGTCCGCGAAGCCGTCCGAGAGGATCGTGAACCGGTCGCCGAGATGCCACCGCATGTCGTAGTCCAGGAGGCCGAACGGCTCGCCGAAGTTGTCCCGCGTGTCGTCCGGGAACCAGGTGGCGTTGGAGTCGAACGTCAGCCAGTCGACAATCCGCTCCTGGCCCGGCAGCCCACGCTTGGTCTGCAGCCGGTGCCGCATGCCGACCCGCATCGCCATCTGGTCCTCGACCAGCTCGGCCGACGGCGAGGCGACCCAGCCGTGGATGCCGCTGCGGATGGCGTACACCCGTGGGTCGACCCGCGGGTTGATGGTCCCGGCGGAGTACAGGCCGGCCAGGCCGGGGGCGAACAGCGGGTCGAAGTACCGCCGCCGCTGCTCCTCGAGCGAGTTGTCCTCCAGCTCGTCGTACAACGGGAAGCGGTCGAAGTTCTCGCTGGCGTCGGTGTACGAAAGCTCGGCGTCGAACACTACCTTGTGGGCCAGGCCGTGCAGGTTGAACAGCGGGTCGCGGATGCTCGGGTTGGCGGCCCAGAACGGGATGCTCGCCCGCACGCCGGTGTGCACGTAGGTCCGCTGCACGTCCTGCCCGGTAAGGTCCTCGCCCCAGTGGGCGAACTCGCCGAGGGCGTACGGCACGATCTTGAACGGGTCGGCGTCGATCGGCAGGTCGATCTCGTGGCGGGTCAGGAACCGCTCGCCGCTGACGTCGGCCTCCCACGGGAAGGCGGTGTAGTTGGCCAGGCCGAGCGACGCGGCCGGGTCGGCCGGCGCGGTCGCGACGTCCAGGTCGGCGTAGCCGATGCTGGTGTGGCCGTACCAGGTCATCGAGTCGCCGAGGAACTCCTGCCCCATGATCCAGTGGTCCAGCCGCGGCAGCCACTGTGTCTGGGTGAAGAATTCGTTGAGCTGGGCGTTGGCCTCGATCGAGACCGACTGGTTGCCGGACAGCCGCCGGAACCGCGCGCCGGTGGTCTGGTCCTTGTTCTCGTCCCACTCCGACTCGTAGTACTGCTCCAGGAACGTGCGGTCGCTGATCCAGCCGACCTCGGCCTGGGCGATCCAGCCCTCCAGCAGCCCGTCGGTGACGTGCTGGCGGTGATTCCAGTAGGCGCGTCCGCGGTAGCCCGCCTCGGGAACCAGCGCCCGACGCAGGAAGCCGAGGTTGTCGAGGCCGCTGTCGTCGATCGCCCAGAAGTCGGCGCGGCCAACCACCGGGCCGTTGTGCCCCAGGAACGAGTCGTCGACGTACGAGTAGCTGGTGCCGTGCCCCAGGCCGCGGTCGCCGAGGTAGTCGAGGTTCAGCTCCCACGCGTGGCCGTCCGGCGCACGGGCGCCGAGCAGCTGGTACAGGTCGAGGTCAACCGACAGCTGGAAGCCGTAGATGCTGTCGTTGCCGACGTTCAGCCCGCGGATGTAGTAGGCCGGCTCCTCGAGGTTGGTCGTGATGGTCGGCCAGTAGAACACCGGCACCTGGTTCACGTACACCTTGTTGCCGATCGCGGACGCCGTGCGTTCGTGTTCGAAGACGCCCTCGCCGGTCGCGGCGACGCGGGCCTGCCGGCCGGTCAGCGGGTTCATGACCGGCCGCTGCTTGTCCTCGAAGGTGATGGTGTCGGCTCCGATGTGGTAGCTCGGGACCTCCAGCCGGCTGCTGGTGATCAGGGCGTCGGTCGCGACGAAGCGGTTGGCGTCGAGCTGGCGGATCATCCCCGCCTTGAGCCGCACCAGGCCACGGATCGACTTGCCGTTGAGATCGGGCAGCGGGGTCTGCAGCTCGGCGTTCAGGACCACGCCGCTGCGGGTGCGGACGTCGTAGTACATGCGGTCGGCGTAGACGGTGCGGTCGCCCTGGCGGAAGACGATGTTGCCCTCCATGTAGATCTCGAGCGGGTCGCCGCGCTGCTGCTGGAAGCTGGTGCCGCCGGCGGCGCCGCCGGCCCACACCACGGCGCGGTCGGTCTCGAGGTCGAAGCCCTCGACATCGCCCAGGATGTCGGGCAGGCCCGCCGCGTTGATCCCCTTCACGACGATGTTGATGCCCTCGGAGATCAGGTAGACCGTCTCGCCGGTCATCTGGTCGGGCTCGATCAGGATGTTGCTGCCCACCGCGCTCCGGCGGAAGATTTCGACCTGCCGGAAGCCGGGCTGCGTCGGCAGCTCGGGTCCGGGCGGAGGGGCCAGCGGGGTCGCGAACCCGGGCGCAGCAAATTGGGCGACCTGCACCTCGCTGTCGACTTTCCGCAGGCGTGTGAGCGCTCGCGACGCGATCTCGGGCAACGCCTCGCCGCGGGGCGACGGCGGTGGCGACCGCCACTCGACCGACACCTCGGTCACCAGCGTTGCGTACCAGTTGGGCGACTGCTGCCGGGCGACCGGCGCGTCGGCGGGCTCCGCGCCCGGTTTGCGTAGCTTCTCCACGACCGGCGACTCGGCGGTCCCCTCGGCGTAGACGATCACCCGCCGCGGGTCGCCCAGCCGGGGCGCGATATCGGTGAACACGACCGCCTGGTCGGCCTCGATGGTCGTGGCGCCCTGGGTAATCTTCACGCCCCGCGACAGCAGCCGCACGTTGTACGCGCCCTCGACCCACTGGGTCGCGCCGCCGGCGTCGATCTCGATCGCGGCCGACGGGTCGGGCGTCGGCATCTGCACGTCGCCCCACGCCTGCGCCGCCATCAGGCAGGTGAACGCAAATAGCGCGCACACCGACCGCGCAGCACGGCCTGGCCTGCTTAAAATGCGTCGCTTGGTTGGGGCGGACAGGAAGATGATAGAGCCTCAAACGCCGCAAAACGGTCGGTCCCGCGGTCGCGCATTTTGCGCGCACGCCGGCCGATAAAATGGCGGCGGAGTATAGGGGCCGCCCGACGAGGGGGTCAAGGCGCGTTCGGGGCGGCCGCGATCGACGCAAGTCCCGACGACGCTTCGGGTTGGGAGAATCGCGGCCGCGATTCTCCCAGCCGTGTGCTAGCGTCACGCCACTCGGCGGGCGGCAAACGGCCCCCGCCCTCGCAAACTTGCGAGTGGCCTTCGGGCTCCTCTCCGGGTGGTCCTCACGCAAGCGGGCGGCGGTCGCTAGAATGCCTGATCCCAACGCGCCCGCAGGCGGGGTGCGTAACTCTTGAACTCTCAACGCTTTGATGCCATGTCGCGACAGGTTTACATCAACGGGTCCTTCTTCGCAAAGGAGGACGCCAAGATCAGCGTCTTCGACCACGGACTCCTGTACGGCGACGGCGTCTTCGAGGGCCTGCGGAGCTACGGCGGCAAGGTGTTCCACCTGGCCGAGCACATCGACCGCCTGTACGAGTCGGCCAAGGCGATCTGCCTCGAGCTGCCGATGTCGCCGGACGAGATGTCCGACGCGGTCAACCAGACGGTCAAGGCGAACAAGATCACCGACGGCTACGTCCGCCTGGTCGTGACCCGCGGCAGCGGCGCCCTGGGCCTCGACCCCAATCAGTGCAGCGTGCCGCAGGTGATCATCATCGCCGACAGCATCACGCTGTACCCCCAGGAGTACTACGAGAACGGTCTGGAGATCATCACCTCGAGCGTGATCCGCAACCACCCAGCCGCGCTCAGCCCGCGGATCAAGTCGCTCAACTATCTCAATAATATACTCGCCAAGATCGAGGGCCTCAGCGCCGGCTGCATCGAGGCCCTGATGCTCAACCACAAGGGCGAGGTCGCCGAGTGCACCGGCGACAACATCTTCCTGGTGAAGGGGGGCGAGCTGTACACCCCGCCGCTCGACGCCGGCATCCTGGCGGGCGTGACCCGCAACGTGGTGATCAACCTCGCCAAGGAGCACGGCGTCACGGCCCACGAGACGAGCCTCACCAAGCACGACGTTTACGTGGCCGATGAGTGCTTCCTGACCGGCAGCGCCGCCGAGGTGATCCCGGTCGTGAAGGTCGACACACGGGTCATCGGAACCGGCAAGCCCGGCCCGATCAGCAAGAAGCTGAAGCAGCTGTTCGCCGAGTACGCGCGGTCGTAGCGGATCGAATACCAGAATGGGTGCCGGGGGCGCTCCCGCTAGGGAAGCCCCCGACTGCCATCAGACCACGGCTGGTACCTCTCGGGGGCTTCCGCTGTCGCGGAGCGCCCCCGGCACCCCTATAGGTGCGGCTAAGTCTCTAGCCCTCTGGCCGCTTCCAGCGTGTTGAACAGCAGCATCGTGATGGTCATCGGCCCGACGCCGCCCGGCACAGGGCTGATGGCGCCCGCCACCTCGCTGACGGCGGCGTAGTCGGCGTCGCCGACCAGGCCCTCGTCGGTGCGGTTGGTGCCGACGTCAATCACCGCGGCGCCTGGCTTTACCATGTCGGCGGTGACGAACTTCGGCTTGCCGATCGCCGCGATCAGGATGTCGGCCTGCTTGGTGACTTCCGCCAGGTCCTTGGTGCGGCTGTGGCAGAGCGTCACCGTGGCGTTGTACGGCGGCTGGCTGAGCATGATCGACAGCGGGCGGCCGACGATGTGGCTGCGGCCCAGGACCACGGCGTGCTGGCCCTCGGTCTCGATGCCCGACCGCTTCAGCATCTGCAGCACGCCGTGCGGCGTGCACGGCAGGAACCGCGGCTGGCCCTGCACCAACAGGCCGACGTTCTCCGGGTGGAACGCGTCGACATCCTTGGCCGGGTTCACCGCCCGGAGGACGCGGTCGGAGTCGATCTGCGGCGGCAGCGGCAGCTGGATCAGGATGCCGTGGACGGCGTCGTCTTTGTTGAGCTTGGCGACCAGCGTCAGCAGCTCGTCCTGGGTGGTCTCGGCGGGCAGGCGGTGGAGGTCGCTCTCCATGCCGACCGCCTCGCACGCCTTCCGCTTGTTGCGGACGTAGACGTCGCTCGCCGGGTCTTCGCCGACCAGCACGGCGGCCAGACGGGGCACGCTGGCGTTGTTCTGGATGAACACTGCTACCTGCTCGGCCAGCTCGCTCTTGAGCTGCTTGGCGATTTCCTTGCCACTAATAACCTGGGCCATGCTCGTTCCTGAGGTCTCCGCGCGTGTCGAGTGAAGCCCCGATTTTAGCCCAGCTGACCGGGGGCGGAGAGGGGCCCAGCCGACCGGTAGTCAGGGATTCCGTGCGGGCATTGGCGAAGCGTCGAGTAGGTTTGCCAGCCCGCCGATTTTTCCGCGAGAAATGAGCCAGCGGGGCGGTTCTAATAGAGGGGGCAAAACGTTCCCACTCAGGGCCACGACCGCTCGGACTTGCCCATGGCGCCAGCCATGGGACCGGCCATGGGACTGGCCTTTGTGCTGCGCCGGCGCGCGGTCCCACGGCTGGCGCCGTGGGCTGAACCGGTGGAGAGCTGCTCTGTGGGGGAGCAGTGCCAGTGCTTGGCGGACAAAACCCAACCTGAGCCGGCGGCGGGAAACTCAGAAATCCCTGCTAAACAAGAGTCAAACGCGTGATGGAGATTGCCGCGGATGGGGTTTTGTCCCCTCCGCTCGATATTTCGGACAAAACACCAGCCGGACAAAACCCGGTCAGGCTAGTAGCCGGCCAACCAGCGGACGAGGGCCATCGCGGCCGCCCCGTACAGGCCGGCCGCGACGTCGTCGGCCATGATGCCGAGGCCGCCGGGGAGCTTCTCCAACCGGTTGCAGGGCCACGGCTTGCTGATGTCGAACAAGCGGTGCAGGCCGAACCCGACCGCCAGCCACCACCAAGGGCCGAGCTCGCCGACCGGCAGGAACACCAGCGGCACCGTGGCGATCTCGTCCCAGACCACCTCGCCGGGGTCCTTGGGCTGGGGCATGTGCCGCGCGGCGGCCGCACAGAGGGGGACTCCCACTGCAATCCCAATCCAGACCGACGCCCACGCGCCCCACGGCTCGGGGCAGGCGAGCACCGCCCAGGCCCAAGGGATCCCCCACAGAGCCCCGAAGGTGCCCGGGGCCGGGGCGATCAATCCCACCCCCAGGCCCGTGGCGAGCAGCACCGAGAGCGAGAAGCGTTGCTTGGGGTGCTGTTCCGACATGAACCAAATCCAGCTGTCGTTAGTCCTAAGAAGGGGCCGGGCGAGCCGATATAGCCGGTCCAGCCCTAGCAGAGTATCATTTCGTTCTATCTTTCCCAGCCTCACGCCCTACGGGCGCCCGTTCGCACGGGCGCAGGCGACCCGCGGCCGTTGCTGCTCGTCGCCCGCGGCCCCGCGTTGCGCCCGGCGCTGTGGGACAAGTCGCCCTTCCAGCTAAACCTGTCTCAGGTCAGTCACGAATACCCAAATGAGCGAAGCCGAAGAAAAGCTGTCCGCCGTTGAAGGCATCAAGTCCGAGAGCAACTACCTGCGTGGCAACATCGCCGAAGAGCTGGTGGATGGGAACCCCAACCTGGGGAAGGACACGATCCAGCTGATCAAGTTCCACGGCTCCTACGAGCAGGACGACCGCGACCGCCGCAAGGAAGCCAAAGAGAAGAAGATCGCCGGCGGCAAGTACTACAGCTACATGATCCGCATCGCGATGCCGGGCGGCCTGATCAGCAGCCCGCAGCTGCTCGCGCAGCTCGACCTGTGCGACGAGGTCGGCAACAGCACCCTGCGGGTGACGACCCGTCAGGGCTTGCAGCTGCACGGCGTGCTGAAGGGGAACCTGAAGAAGGTGATCCGGCGGATCAACGAGGTCGGCCTGACCACCATCGCCGCCTGCGGCGACGTCCGCCGCAACGTGATGTGCTCGCCGGCGCCCTACAAAAACAACCCGGTCTACGACCAGCTGCAGGCGATGGCCGACAAGGTTGCCGACGAGACCATGCCCCGCACCACGGCCTACCACGAGCTGTGGCTGACCGATGAGAACGGCGAGAAGACGCTGGCCGCCGGCGGGGCCCCGAAGGACGACGAGCCGCTCTACGGCGCGACCTACCTGCCCCGCAAGTTCAAGATGGGCGTCGCGCTGCCGGGCGACAACTCGGCCGACGTCTACTCGCAGGACATCGGCATGCTCGGCATCGTTGAGCAAACCAGCGAGGGCGACACGGTGGTCGGCTACAACTTTGTCGTCGGTGGCGGCTTCGGCGTCACGCCCTCAGCCGCCAAAACCTTTGCCCGCGTCGCCACGCCGTTGGGCTACGTGCCGGCCGACAAGGTCGTGGACGTCGTCAAGGCGGTGATGAAGGTCCAGCGCGACTACGGCAACCGCAGCGACCGCAAGCGGGCCCGCATGAAGTACCTGATCCACGACTGGGGCATGGACAAGTTCAAGCAGAAGGTCGAGGAGTACCTGGGCGATGCGATCGAAGACTCCCGCCCGATGGTCGTCAACGGCCACGACGACGGCATGGGCTGGCGCGAGCAGGGCGACGGCCTGTGGTTCTACGGCCTGAACATCGAGAACGGCCGCATCAAGGACGAGGGCGACTACCGCCTGAAGTCGGCCCTGCGTGAGATCTGCACCACGCTCGCCCCGCCGATGCGGATGACGCCGCACCAAGGCGTCATCTTCTGCGACATCAAGCCGGAGGACAAAGAGCGGCTGGAGTCGATCCTCAAGTCGCACGGCGTGCCGCTCACCGACGAGTTTACCACCGTCCGCCGCTGGTCGATGGCGTGCCCGGCCCTGCCGCTGTGCGGCCTGGCGGTTACCGAGAGCGAACGGGTGCTTCCCAGCATGATGGACGACCTCGAGAGCGAGCTCGACACGCTTGGCCTGTCCGATGCCCGGTTCACGACCCGCATGACCGGCTGCCCGAACGGCTGTGCGCGGCCGTACAACTCGGACATCGGACTCGTCGGCAAAACCAAGGGCAAGTACACGCTGTTCCTGGGCGGCCGCGTCGAGGGCGACCGCCTGAACTGGATCTACAAGGACCTGGTCCCCGAGGAGGACGTCGTGTCGACCCTGAAGCCGGTCCTCGAGCACTACAAGCAGGGACGCAACGACGGCGAGTCGTTCGGCGACTACTGCGACCGGATCGGCAAGGACGACCTGCTCGCCGCCTGCGACGCCTGAGCCGGCTGCCCGCGGCCTGCTGCCCCAAGTCCGCTGCGTAAGAACCACACGCGCTGCGTACCCACCGCACATTGTGTAAGTCTGCGAGGCCTGGGAGGTCTGCGGCGACGATTCATGGCAACTGAACCCGCGCACCGATGCGCGGCGTGAGTTTCCATGGAGGGGTAGGCCGGATGACTGGGCAGATCACGAGGCGGTGCGCAGCCATTACGCTGATAGGAACGCTAGCCGCGTTCTCGGTCGCGTCTGCGGCCGAGCCCGCCCTGCAGCAACCCGAAGACGTCGAGGGCATCGAGCCGAGCCCGTCCGACGACGACCCACTCGCCGGCGGCGAAGACCTGCTCAACCTGGACCTTGACCAGCTGGCCCGAGCGGACGTGAAGGTCACGGCGCTGGGCGAGGTGGGGCTCGACACGGTCGTGAGCACCGTGTCGCGCACGGACACGTCGGTCCGCCAGACCCCTTCGGCGGTCTACGTCCTCACCCAGGAAATGATCCATCGGTCCGGCGCACGCAATGTGATGGAGGCGCTGCGCACGGTACCCGGGTTGCACGTCGCGCGGATCAACGCAAACGCTTGGGCGATCAGCATCCGCGGGTTCAACGGCTCTTTCGCCGACAAGCTGCTCGTGCAGATTGATGGGCGGCCGATCTACAATCAGTTCTTTAGCGGGGTGTTTTGGGAGCTTCAACTGATCCCGCTGCAGGACATCGAGCGGATCGAGGTGATCCGCGGCTCCGGCGGCGCCGTGTGGGGCGCCAACGCGGTGAACGGCGTCATCAACGTCGTTACGAAGGACTCCCGCGACACCACAGGCGTGTTCGCCGAGGGAGGCGGCGGCAACGAGCACCGTTCGTTCAGCCACGCGCGTGTCGGCGGACAGATCGGAAAGAATGCGAATTACCGCGTGTACGGCGCTCAGATCGACGAGGATTCGGGCCTTGTGCCGCTAGGCGACCCGGCGGACGCCCGGCGTGGCACGCAGGTCGGCTTCCGTCTCGATTGGCGGCCCAACTGCGACGACACAATCACTCTGCAGGGCGACCTGGCGGACGTCACTCAGGGTGTCGGCGCCCCCGGCAACGAGAACTCGCTCGGCAACATCCTCTGGCGGTGGAACCGTCAGATCGACGACGACACCGACTGGTCGGTGCAGGCGTACTACGACCGGCTAAAGGTAGACTACGGGCCGGGCTCGCTGCTGGCCGACGTCGTGTGGCAGAATTCCACCGACCTCGACGCCAAGCTTCACAAGGTGCTTGGTGCTCACGAATGGGTGTGCGGTATCGGGTACCGGAACTACGAGACGTTCAACGCGTCGGGCCCCGGCCAGGCGCTCGACTTTGAGCCCGACAAGGACGTCTTTGACAGCGTCAGCTAATTTGTTCAGGACACGGTCACGCTGAGCGACGACCTGCTGTTCCTGACCCTTGGCTGCAAGTTCGAACACAACGGCTTCGTCGGCTTCCTGTACCAGCCGGCCGCCAAGCTGGCGATGACTCCAGACGAGCGGACCAGCTTGTGGGCGTCGGTCTCGCGATCGGTGCGTACGCCGTCGGTAACGAACCGAGACATCCGGTTCATAGCGCCACTTGGGGGCGGCCAATTCCTGCGTGTCAACGGTTCTCGAGCGACGACTGAGGAGCAGGCAATCACCTACGAACTAGGAATGCGCCGGCAGCCGACCGAGCGGTTTTACTGGGATTTTGCCGCGTACTTTACCCGCTACGAAGACCTGATCAAGACCGTGCCGACCGGCGTTACACCGCCGTTTGTGAATGGGGTGTTCGCCAACTACGCAGCCGCAGATACCTACGGAGCCGAGATCTGGGGGACCTACGAAGCCTCAGACCGGCAGCGATTCAGGGCCTCGTACTCGTTCTACCGAGAGGTTTTCGATGAGCGTGGCGTCAACGCTTTTGATCTGCTGAATGTCTCAGGGACCTACCCGGGAAGCATGGCGAACCTCGTTTCCTCGACCGACCTCACCGAGTGCGTAACCCTCGACACGACGATTCGTTATGTCGATTCGCTGGCCAGGGTGGGCTCCTACGTGGAGATGGATGTCCGACTCGGTTGGCGACTCCGCAACGGCATGGAGGCCGCGCTTGTCGGCCAGAACCTGCTGCAACCAAGCCACACCGAGTTTGTTGAACCGTCACGCGTCAATTCGACGACCGACGTGCAGCGCGGCGTGTTCGGCGTGCTGAGCTGTGGCTACTGACCGCTGTGACGCGGGGCGGTTCTAAGGAGTCTTTTCCAGCTGCTCCCGCAGCCACGCGGGCCGGTTGGTCGTGATGCCGAGCGCGCCGAGCTCGCGGAAGTACCGCGCGTCCGCCGCGTCGTCGATGGTCCACACATGGAACTCGCGAATGCCAGCCTCCTGGAGGAAGCCGGCGTCGAGCACCTCGGGGACCCCCTGGAAGCCGACGCCGTCGACCGACGCTCGGCGGACCGACTCGCCCACCTCGCCGACCGTGGGGGTCCAAGCCCCTTGTTTCTTCTTGATGCCGGTCAGCCAGTGGCACTTCACTTCGGGCAGCCGGCGTTTACAAGCGGCAATGGTCGCCTCGTTGAACGCGATCACGACCAACTTGTCGTGGGCAAACCCGGCGTCGCCGAGCTCAGACAAGAACGGGTCGACGATCTCGGGCCCGGTTTTCAGCTCGACGACGGCTCTGCCCCCTGCCGGCACGGTCGCCAGCATCTCTTCTAGTGTGGGGGGGTGCTCGCCGGCGAACTCCGGCGCCTTCCACTTCCCGACGTCCAGCGAGCGGATCTCGTCGAACGTCAGGTCGACTACCTTCCGTGGGTCCCCGGACACACGTTTCATGTCGTAGTCGTGGACACAGATCAGCCGGCGGTCTTTGGTGAGGTGGAAGTCGCCCTCGATCCCGTCGGCGCCCTGCCGCCAGGCGAGCTCGAACGAGGCCAGGGTGTTCTCCGGCGCGTCGTGCGAGGCGCCGCGGTGGCCGACAATGATCTGTGCGCCCGACAGAGAAGTCATCACGCCTACCCCGGCTAACGCTAACAGGATCGGAAAAAGACTTAAGCGGCTGCGTGTCATCACGTTCCACCCCACTCACTTGT
>NZ_SJPO01000010.1:225000-259603 GCF_007859935.1 Posidoniimonas polymericola
CACGCTGGCTCTGAGCGGTCGCGCGCCCGCTGCTCACGTCGGTCGTCCGGTGACGCTGCGAGTGCTTGGCACGGATGTCACCATGCAAGAAGACATCCGCCGGCAGGCAGAGAGCGACCTCGGGTTCAAGGTCACCTTCGAGGCGCACGGCAGCGCCGGCGTGCTGCAGAAAGCCTCGACCCGGCCGGAAAGCTTCGACGTCTACGAGCAGTGGTCCAACAGTATCAAGGTCCTCCACCAGGCCAACGCGATCCAGCCCATTGAGCAGGAACGGATCCGCCGCTGGGGCGAGATCAATCCGCTCAGCAAGACCGGCCGGCTGAGCCCCGGGATGGCCATCGGCGCCGGCGATTCGCCGCACACGCTGCTCCACGTCCAACCCGATGGCGGGCTCGCCGACCAGCCAACCGGCAGGCTGAGCTTTCTGCCGTACGTCCACAATGTCGACTCGTTTGGCTACAACACGGCTCAGATCGCGGCCGGGACTCCGTACGAATCCGAGAGCTGGGGCTGGCTGCTCGACCCGGCGCACCACGGCAAGGTGGGTTTGGTCAACGAGCCGGCGATCGGGATTTTTGATGCGGCTTTGGCCGCCAAGGCGGGGGGTCTTGTCGACTTTGCCGACCTGGGCAATATGACCCGGGACGAGATCGACGCGCTGTTCGAGGTCTTGATCAAGCTCAAGCACGACGGGCACTTCAGCGGGATCTGGAGCTCCGTGCCCCAGTCGATTGAATTCATGGAGTCGGGCCGCGTGGCGATTGAGAGCATGTTCTCACCCGCCGTATCGGAGCTGAACGGCAAGGGGATCCCGGTCCGTTACGCCGCCCCGCGGGAGGGCTACCGCGGGTGGCACGGGGTGCTGTGCCTGTCTTCAAAAACTGAGGGCGCGGCGCTCGACGCCGCGTACGAGTACCTCAATTGGTGGCTCGAGGGCTGGCCCGGGGCCTACATGGCCAGGCAGGGCTACTACATCTCGATCCCCGACCGCGCCCGCGAGCACCTCTCGGCAGACGAGTGGGACTACTGGTACGAGGGTCTGCCCGCCCGCAGCGCCCTGCCGGGTGCGGACGGACGCACCGCCGTGCCGAAGGGGGACGTCCGCTCGGGCGGCTCCTACGTCGAACGCCTTGGCAATGTCGCGGTCTGGAACACCGTGATGGATTCCTACGAGTACAGCCTGATCCGTTGGTACGAGCTGCTGACCTCCTGATGAACACCGACTCGCAAAACACCGGCATGGCGATGAGCGTTTCGGCAAAGATCGGGATCGGCTTCGCGATTGTGCTGCTGCTGCACCTGTCGATCGTGGTGGTGGGGCACTACGGCCTCCAGCAGGCGGAGGAAAACCGTATCACGCACGAGCGGCTGCGTTCCCGGGTCGAGTCGCTCTACCAGCTGGACCACACCGTTGGCGAGCTGCAGCGGAACGTTCTGCTCTACGCGTTTAGTGGCTACCAGGGCACCGAGCAGCGCGTTGTCGCTTTGCAAAACCAGTTGTACACCCTGCTTGAGGCCGCAGAGAACAACGCCGGCGAGGACGAGATCGGCGCCTCGGTGCTGGCGTCGATGCGGCGTCGGCTCGACACCCACCGACATATCTACGAGTCGGTGGTGACCGACCGCGCCCACCGCCGGACGCTGGTGGACGACCGGCTGCGCGGCCTCGCCGATCAGATCCGCGGCGCGCTCGCCAACCCCACACGCGACAGCGTCAATGACGCCGAGGTCCGCAGGGCCGAGTCGCTGTTCCTCTCGGCGCAGATCAAGATGATGCAGTTCGTGCACAGCCCCGACTCGGCCCGCGTGCACGGCGCCAAGCAGGACCTGGCAGACTGCCGACGGGTCCTGGGAGCGTTAGCGTCCGCCGGCCTGACGGCCGACGACCCGGGCGCACGCGCCCTCTCGCTGCTCGACGTGTTCGAAACCGAGTTCCTCCGCATGGTGCAGGTGACACGCGGCTACCTGCACCTGGTGAACGTGGTGCTGGCCGGCGAGGCCCAGGAGTTCCTCCGCCTGGCAGACGACGCCCGGCTGAGGAGTTCGGCCCGTGCCGACGAGCTGTCCGCCCGGATGGCGGCCGAGAGCGGCAGCTTCCGCCGGGCGAACAACCTGTTCTCCGCGATCACGATCGCTCTGGGGCTGCTGGCCTCGTATCTGATCGGGCGCAATGTCGCGCCCCCGCTCAATGCGATCACCACCACCCTCGACAAGCTCGCCAAGGGAATTAAGTGCAAGCACATCCCCGGGCTCGGCCGCCGCGACGAGCTGGGCAGGCTGGCCGCTGCTGCCCAGGTGTTCAAGGACAAAGCGGAGCAGACCGAGAGCCTGCTTGTCGAGGTCACCCACATGAAGGAGCTCGAGCGGCAGCTTGCCCATTCACAAAAGCTCGAGTCGGTGGGGCAGCTGGCGGCCGGCATCGCCCACGAGATCAACACGCCGCTGCAGTGCGTCACTAACAATATCCAGTACCTGAAGCGCGCCTGCGACGGCATGCTTGAGGTAGTCGGCAGCTGCGAGACCCTGCTCGCCAGCGACGGGCCGAACGAGGAAGAAGCCCGCCGGCTCCGCGCGATGCTCGACGACCGCGCGCGGTCGATGGCGCGAACCGAAATCCCCGAGGCCGTAGTCGAGGCGTCCGACGCGGTCGGTCGGGTGGTCGAGATTGTTCACGCGATGCGGTGCATGTCGCACCCCGGGACCGCCGAGCTCAAACCGGTCGACCTCAACAGTGTGGTCCAGAATTCGGTGAAGATCTCTCGCAACCACTGGAAGGAGCAGGCGGAGGTAAGTCTGGACCTGGAGGACGGGCTGCCCCAGCCGCTCGCGCAGAGTTCGGAGCTCAGCCAGGTGATTCTCAACCTGCTGGTCAACGCCGCCGACGCCATCGGCGAGACCCGCGGCCAGCGGGACCCGCTGGGCAAGATCACGGTCACCACCCGCAGCGTCTGCCGGCACGTCGTGGTCGAGGTGAGCGACACCGGCGCTGGCATCCCCGATGAACTCAAGCAGCGGGTGTTCGACCCCTTCTTCACCACCAAGGAGGTCGGTAAGGGGAGCGGACAAGGGCTGGCGCTGGCCTACAACGTGGTAGTGAAGCGGCTCCAGGGGACGCTCGGCGTAGAGTCTCGGGAAGGGGAGGGCGCTAAGTTCACCATCCGTATCCCAATCGCGAGCCACCAGGACGACCCCGACCCCGGCTGGGTGGTCGAGCCGGCCGCCAACGCCTGAGTCACCGAAGGAGCGATTCCGACGGCACGATTCCGACGGGGCGAGCGTCTTGAGCTCAATATCCTGAAGCCGGATCTCCATCGGTTTACCCTTGTGAAGCCGGAAGGCGATCACGCCGCTGCGAGGCGAAACGGGGTCACGGTCCAGAGTAACCGATATGACAGGGCCGTTGACGAGGTGCGTCAGGCTGGCGCCGATCGCGATGATGCGGCATTCGCTCCAGTCGTCCCGCATGATTGCCGCGGACAACTCGTCGGGGTCGGCTAGCGAGCCGACCAGCTCGATCGGCCCGGTCGTCCGCCAGTCGCCCTGGCCGACGCGGCCGTACTGAACCATGGAGTTGTTGCCGCCGGCCTGGTAGCGGAATCGCAACTCGAAGTCGTCGACATTGACCCCGCGGCAGATCAGTTACGAGTTGGGCCGAGCCGTTTTATCTTTGCTCGTGGCCCCGACGATCGCGCCGTCGCGGACGCTCCAGTGATTGCGGTCGCCATCCAAACCAGGGAGGCTGTCGCCATCGCAGAGCGGGGTGAACTGACCGCTCTCGGCTATGCCGACAGAGGCCGCCAGCAGGACCGGGGGAAGAACCATCGCAAGTACGATGCGGACAGTGCTGGCGTGCCCGAGAGAGGGTGCTACTACTGCGGCGTGGACGCCGTTTCAAGCTTCGACAGGTAGACTTGGTACGGGGCGACCTCCTGTCCGTCCGACACTAGTCGGAATTGCAGCGACGCGTCGCCCGCGGGGATTTCCACCGAGGGGAAGAGGATTTCTTGTTCGGCGTTCTCAACAGGCAGGGTGTGGGTGGCGTCGCCGATCGTCAGCTCTGCCGTGCCCGCCGACGCCGACTCAAGCAGCACCCGGACGCGGAACGCAGCGGGCCGGGGCGCGGTCAGCAGCCAGTACCCCTGGGTACCCCAGTTGTCGCCGGTGGTCTGCCAGTCCTGCCAGGTGAGCACCGTTTCGGGCTCCTGTTCGGCGCCGATCACGATCCGCGGCGGCGTGTAGTCACCGGCGTAAGCCTTCGACACTTCGTTGAACCACTCGTCGTACGCGGCCCGCAGGTCGCGGGCGTGCGACGGGCTCTGCTTCAGCAGGTTCTTGCTCTCGGTCGGGTCCGCTCTTAGGTCGTACAGCTCGTACCCAACCCCCGGTGCGGGCGTGTGGCGCTGAAAGCCAGACGAGCGGACCAGCTTCCAGCGTTTGTCGAACGCCGTCATGTGGTGACCCCGCAGCGGGTCGAGGCCCCGGTGGGCCTGGATGAAGAGCTTGCGGTCCGGCCAGGCGACATCCGCTCCTTCGAGCAGCGGCAGCAGGCTGCGCCCGTCGAATTCTACTCCCGCCGGCTTGTCGGCCGAGGCGGCTTCTAGCAGCGTCGGCATCAGGTCGATGTGGGCCGACAACGCGTCGACCTCGGTTCCCGGCGCGACGCGGCCTGGCCAGTTCACAAACAGCGGGCTGGCGATGCCGCCGTCGTGGACGTCGGTCTTCATCCCGCGGCGGTGGCCGGCATACCGCGGCGTGTTCGGGCCATTGTCGCAGAGGTAGAGCACCAGGGTGTCGTTGGTCAGGTCCCGCTTATCGAGAAAGCTGACTAGGCGTCCTACGTTCTGATCGATATTTTCCACCATCGCGTACACCCGGGCGACCGTGTCGGCGGTCTTCTCGTTGCCGAGCAACACCGGGCTGAGGTCCCGCGCTTTGTACTTCTGGTACAGCTCATCGGGGACGTCGTGGTACGGCGAGTGCGGGGTGTTGGTCGCGATGTACGCGAAGAACGGCTCTGGGTTTTCAGCCTGCTGCTCGATAAACCGCATCGCTTCATCGAAGTAGACGTCGGTGCAGTAGCCGTCGGCCTGCCGCTCTTGGCCGTCGTAGTAGAGGATTGGGTTGGTGTACCGCCGCTCGTTGGCGGGCGGCTCGGAGGGTTGGCCGAGACCGCCGCCCCTGAAAACGACCGCGCGGTCGAAACCCTGATCCTGGGCCCGCATAGGGTAGCAGTCGCCCAGGTGCCACTTGCCAAAGATGGCCGTCGAGTAGCCCGCCTGCTTGAGGGCCTCGGCGAGGGTAACCTCGTCCGGCCGCATCATCGAGCCGCCCTTGAACGTATCGATCACTCCAGTGCGGTGGTTGTACCTGCCGGTCATCAGGCTTGCACGCGTCGGCGAGCAGACCGGCGAGACGTAGAACCGTGAGAACGTGGCCCCCCGCGACGCCATCGCGTCGAGGTGGGGCGTTTCGAGCACCGGATTGCCGTGGCACGACAGGTCGCCCCAGCCCTGGTCGTCGGTGATCAGCACGATAATGTTGGGGCGCCGCGGCTCTGCCGAACACCCAACGCGGCCGCAGCATGATACGACAGCCGCTGCTCCGAGCAGGACGACACCTAGGCTCTTCATGCTCACCGATGATTTGCTGGGGCGTTGCTGGGGCGTTGCTGACGGGTGGGCGAAGCCGTCGCCGGCTACTTGTCGCCCAGCCGGCGGATCGTGATGTCGCGGAACCACACCGGTTCGACGTCGCCGTCCTGGCCGTTGTGGGCCTGCAGAGAGATGTGCCCTTCCGAGAGCTTGCCGAAGCGCTTCCACGCGTTGAACTTGGTTGACGAGACAAGCTCGTTCCACTTGTCGCCGCCGATCTCTGCCTTCACAACCTGCTTGCCGTTAACCCAGTGCTCGACCACCCCGTCGTGGACGACAATCTTCGCCGTGTTCCACTCGCCCGCCGGCTTGACGACCTTTTCCGAAACGCTGAACAGTCCGTACAGCGAACCGGCCGCGTGCGGGTCGAAGGGGTCGATGCCCCACGACTCGTTGTCCAGCACCTGGAACTCCGGCCCTGTCATGTACGGGGCGTCTTCTGTCTCGTCGCAGCGGTAGATCACGCCGGAGTTGCCGCCCGCGGCAATCTTCCACTCGAACGCCAGCTCGAAGTCGCTGAAGGTTTCCTTTGTCACCAAGTCGACCCCGCCGGAGCGGTGCACCAGCACGCCGTCCTCGATAACCCAGCCCTTGGGCGGCCCGGGAGTCTTGTACCCCTTCCACGCGTCGAGTGAGGTTCCGTCGAACAGGGAAATCACGGCGCCGGACTCGGACTCGCCATCGAGGTGATGGTCGGCCAGCACGGCGGAGGTGAAGGCCAGAGCGAGGGACAATCCGGCGACAGCAGAGGTGCGGAGCATGGGACGCCTAGTCGGTTGGGGTGGGAGTTCACCGGGGACGCGCACGGACAGCCCGTGCCAACGACCCGTGGGGGTTTAGCATAGGTGGGGCAGGCCCGGGTGTCGAGCTGGGGCCTAGTATGAAGTGGAGCCAAAATCGGCCGCGTCGGCGCCGCCCGGAGGGATGTCGAAAGTGAGCGGCGGCGTCCGGCGGTCGGCGGTCGGCGTATTGTCGAGGAATCCGCTTGTTAGATACGACCGAATGAACAGCCCCCACGAACGGCACCAACAGCTAGATTAAGCGTTGCAGCACCGACGCCAGCTCCAAGAGCCGTCACAAGGCGCACGACCACGTGGTGCTGACAGACCCAACACTCCAGTAGCGAAGCCCACTACGCGGTGCGATGCCCAACTTGCTGTCAGGCGCCGTTCGAAATTCGGACGATGCTCAACGAGTGCGGCGGCGCGGTGTGGTGGTAGTCGGGCCCGAACTCGACCTCGTGTTGGACCGGCGCGAGGTCGCGGCCGAGGCCGTCGTGGTTGACATCGTCCGGCTGTCCGGCGAGCACGGTCACGGCCGCCGTATGAACTCCGGAGCCCAGCCCCGTGACCTCGATTGCTAGTTCTCGCGGCGCCGAGGAGGTGTTCACGAGTTTGATGACGAGATCACCGGACTCAGCGCTACGGACCACCGAAACCGGCAGGCCCGGAACTTCCCCGCCAGCGAGCTCGTGAGTCAGCAGTTCCTCGCCGCTGTTGCAGCTGAAGAGCTGCTGCACGTAGTAGTTGATCGTCGGCCGCACTTCGGTGTTGGTGAAGTAGATCAGGTCGGGCGTCCACTGGGTGGCGCCGACCTTGCCTAGCAGCGGCGCGTAGGACGACAATTGCACGATGTCGCCGTTGCGCTCGAGGTGCGTCAGGTAGGCCGCCTCGGCAAGGGCCGAACGGAGCGTCGAGCGACGCCCTTGGTCGTGGGCCGCGTACTCGCCGAGGTACACCGCCGAACGCGAACGATCGTAGCCGTCGTAGCGGGTGAGATTCTCGAGGAACCACTGCGGCGACCGGTAGTAGTGCTCGTCAACCATCGCCAGGCGTAGCCGATCAGCGATCTCCCACCCGTTGGCGAAGTCTTCCCCGTCGGGCGCCGGCCCGACTGTCCCGACGACCGTGATCTCTGGGTAGCGCTCCGCGATCGCCTGCTGGATCATCTGGAAGCGGACCGCGAACTCGGGCGAGATGCGGTCTTCGTTCCCTACGCCGAGGTACTCGAGCCCTAAGGGCTCGGGGTGGCCGGACGCCGCGCGGACCGATCCCCAGCGGGAATCGGCCGGGCCGTTGGCGTACTCGATCAGGTCGAGCACTTCCTGGGTGTACGCCGGCATGTCCTCCAACGCGATGCCCAACTGCCCGCGTCCCCACCGCCCGGTGACCGACGCGCCGGAGTTCTGACACGACACGCCCGCCGCGACCACCGGCAGCGGCTTGGCGCCGATGTCTTCGCAGAACTGGAAGTACTCGAAGTACCCCAGGCCGAGCGACTGGTGGTACCGCCAGATATTGCGTTGCCCCTTGCGCTGGTGAACCGGTCCGACCGAATCCTGCCAGCGGTAGATGTTGTCGACGCCGTCGCCGTGAACCAGGCACCCGCCCGGGAACCGCACGAACTTGGGCCGGAGGTCCGCGATCGCCTGAGCGAGGTCCCTGCGGAGGCCGTTCTTGCGACCCTGGAACGTGTCCCGCGGGAACAGTGAGATCATGTCGAGTCCCACCCGACCCGCTCCCGTCGAGCAAACCGTCAGCCGCGCGTTGTCGATCGTGCGGCTGGCGGTCAGCTCGGCGGCGAGTCGCCCCCAACTTGCGTCGGGCGCAGGCAAGCGGGCCTCGGTGATCGCTTGCCCCGCATGGTCCTCCAGACGCACGACCAGCTCGCTTGGCTGATCGGCGAGCTGCCTGGCGAACAGCGAGAAGTCGTACTTCTGCCCCTCGGTCAGCGCGATGCCGGCGAAACCGACATTTTGCAGCCCGACCCGTCCCTGGTCGCTGCGGGTCCCTAGCACCGCGTAGCTGGGGTTGTTCGCATGCAGCGGCTGGTTGCTTTCGACGACCACCTCGCCCTCGCCCCCATCAAGCTCGACGAGGGTCCAGCCGGTGAGCGAGTCCCAGCCGCGGTGGTCGGACGCAGAGAACTCAAACGAACGGTTCTGCACAAGCTCCGCGTAGAGCCCGCCATCGGCGGCGTAGTTAAGGTCCTCGAAGAAAACGCCGAACAGGTCCCCGCTGATCGGCTTGCCGGGTCGGGTCGCGTCGATACGCAGCCGGGCAGACTTGTTGGTTTTGCCACGCGGCTTTTCGCTGCTCTTTAGCTCGGTCGCGGGGACCGGCTCGAAGACGTCAACCGCCTCGATGGTCCCGTCGTCGGCGTGACGCAGCGGCGACAGGCAGGTCTCGCGGTTGTAGCCGTCGCCGTCGGGGATGCGGAAGCGGTGGTAAGCGATCACCCACTCGTCGCGCCCCGGGACCTTGCCAATCGAGTGGTGCCCTGCGCCGAAGACCACGCCGCTCTGCTTCAGGATCGGGTTCTGGCTAGCCTTCTCGAACGGGCCGAGTGGCGATTCCGACGTGCCGTAAGCGACGCTGTAGCGCGGGTCGCGGGTGTCGTACTCGGACCAGCTTAGGTAGTACTTGCCTTGGCGTTTGTGGACAAACGGGCCCTCGTTGTAACCGGGGGGAGTGATGTCGCGGACCTTGGCCGGGTCGAACGAAATCATGTCGTCGTTTAGCTCGACCGCCTTGCAACGTCCCTGCCCCCAGTAGAGGTAGGCGCGGTTGTCGTCGTCGACATACACCATCGGGTCGATAGCCTGCATGCCGCGGTAGTCCCTCGCAGAAACGAGCGGCTTGCCCAGCGGGTCGTGGAACGGGCCGGTCGGCGTGTCCGCCACCGCGACGCCGATGTTCTTGTCCGCGCTGTAGTAGTAATAGTACTTGCCGCCCTTGGTCGCGCAGGCCGGCGCCCAGGCGTGGATGTCCGCCCACTCGAGGTCCCGCGGAAGGTCGAGGATGACGCCGTCGTTCCGCCAGTTGACCAGGTCGGCCGACGACCAGACCTGGAACGAGGTCGACCGCCACCCCTCGGTGCCGTCGGTGGTCGGGTACAGGTAGCAGCGGTCGCTGAAGAACGCGATGTGCGGGTCGGCGTTGACGCCCGGCAGGACCGCGGGCGGCGCCTTTGCGTCCGGTTCGCCCCTGGCGTTGCCACCAAACGCGAGCCAGCAGAAGCAGCAGAATGCAATGCCAGAGAAGCGGGCAGTCATATGAAATTCCGAATGGGGGAAAGAGCCGTCGAGCTTGCCGAGTCCCGCTTGGGCAGCGGGCGGGGTTCCATTCTAAGCCGCCAACAGATCGTCTTCGATGGTCTGGAGCCGCACGGGGGGCGTGCGCGCGGCGCCGTCAGCGCGGTTGGCGCGTCGGGGCGGCTGTTAGCGAGCCGAGCGGCTCGTCCGCCGAGCCACTCTGGTTCTCGCTCGCCATTAGTTCGGTCAGCACGCCGTGGTAGCCCCGCGTTAAATGGGCGCGGCTCCGGAAGTCGTCGTCCTGCATTAGCACCCGGTGCAGCTTCCCCAGGTTGGGGCCGGGCACACTTGGGAACAGGTGGTGTTCCAGGTGGTGGTTCACGTTAAACGGTGAGACAAGCCAACGCTCCCACCACCGCGGCAGCACCGTGCGGGTCGCCCGCAGTTCTTCGCTGCTGTCGGCGCCGATGTGCTCGGCGGTCGCGCGCAACCGCAGCGAAAAGTTAACCAGCGTCACGCCCGGTACCAGGTACAAAGCGATCAGCTTGCCGGTTGTCCACGGCGCCACAGAGAACCCCCACCCGATCAACGCGTACACGCCCGCCATATTGACGAAGTAGAGCACACGCGTGTGGAGGGGAAAGGCCGGCGAGAGCGGCTCGCGCAGATGGTTCCACGGAGCCCAGTGCTGGTACATCACCCACGCGCGGTGGACGTTCAGGCCGGCGAGGCTGCGGGCCATTACCGCGCAGAACTCTCGGCCGTTCTTGGGCCACTCGAACCACTCGCTGTCGGTGCTCTGCGCGACAAGGTCGATGTCGTCCTTGGTGTTGGTGAAGCGGTGGTGCTGGAAGTGCGTCCTGCGGTACAGGCCGGTCGTCATCCCGATCGGGAAGGCCAGCAGCAGGTCCGACACAAGGTCGTTCACCAGCCGATTCTTGTACAGCAGGTAGTGCGAGGCGTCGTGCACCAGCACGCCCATCCCGACAATGCGCGACGCCACGACGCAGCCGGCAATCAGGAAGACCCACCAGTGCGGCATCATCGCCGCCCAGGCCATGGCGCCCACCAGGGGGGCCCAGATCCCTAAGATCAGTAGTGACGACCGCCACCCGTTGACTCGCGACAGGCGCCGGACCGCAGCGATGTGCGTCGTCCGCGGGAAGCGTTCCAGCGGCGCGGCCAGCTCCGCCTCGTTAGATGGCGGTACTTGAACGGAAGCGTGGTCACGCACGGCGTCGGTCATCGGCGGCGATTATGGGAAGCGGGGCTAGGCGCCAGGCCCGCGTGGACCGGCCGCCGTCTACTACCCATCTTACCACCTCAGCCGGTGCGGGCGCGGAACCTACGGCGATTCTGCCCCCTGAAAGCTCGACCAGGGACTCGGCCGCCGGCGGCGAATCCGAGAGAAGAAAAGAAGCGGAGGGCACGGGACTCGAACCCGCAACCCCTTTCGGGGCACCTGAATTCCAATCAGGCCGCTAGCCAATTCGCCTACCCTCCGTTTTTTGGCGGTCTCGGCTTGGCGGGGCCAAGACCTCGCCACGCGCGGGGCGTGGCTGCCACTCTCTGTTTTGCTGGCGGTCTTGGCTTGGCGGGGCCAAGACCTCGCCACGCATGGTGCGTGGCTGCCACCCTAGTCTAGTTCCCGTCCGGCAGAAAACACGGCTGGCGATCCAGGATTGTCGATTGCGACCCCCGATCGTGCAAGAGCCCAGATCCAATAAGAGTCTGTCGGAACAAACTCGGCCCCTGGACCGGCGGGGCGGTCCAGGGGGTCCGGTTAATTTCTTAATCGACCGCCGAGGCGCCCTGGATGAGCATGATGAACTCGCCGTTGGACTTAAACTTGCCCAGCTTGGAGGTCAGCTGCTCCATGGCGTCGATGTGGTGCATGCTGGAGAGCGTGCGGCGGAGCGCGGTGGCCGCGTGCAGCGACTCCGGCGGCAGCAGCTTCTCTTCGCGGCGGGTGCCGGACTGCTCGATGTCGATCGCGGGCCAGACGCGGCGGTCGGCCAGCTTGCGGTCGAGCACCAGCTCCATATTGCCGGTCCCCTTGAACTCCTGGAAGATCAGCTCGTCCATGCGGCTGCCGGTGTCGATCAGGGCGGTGCCGACAATCGTCAGCGAGCCCCCTTCTTCGAACGCCCGGGCCGTGGCGAACAGCTTCTTGGGGATGTCCATCGCCTTGATGTCGACGCCGCCCGACATAGTGCGGCCGGTGTTGCCGACCCACTTGTTGAACGCGCGGGCCAGGCGGGTGATGGAGTCCATTAGGAGGAAGACGTCGCGGCCCATCTCGGTGAGTCGCTTGCAGCGCTCGATAGTCAGTTGCGACAGCCGGACGTGGCTCTCGACGTCCTGGTCGAGGCTGCTCGCGAAGACCTCGCCGTGGACGCTGCGTTTCATGTCCGTGACTTCTTCGGGCCGCTCGTCGATGAGCAGCACCATCATCGCCACGTCGGGGTGGTTCTCGGAGACCGCGCGGCTGACCTGCTGCATCAGCACGGTCTTGCCGGTCCGCGGCGGCGCGACGATCAGCGCCCGCTGGCCCTTGCCGAGCGGCGTGAGCAGGTCCATCACGCGGGTGCTGAGCGGCTCGGGACCGGTCTCCAGACGCAGCCACTCTTCGGGCGTGATGGGAGTGAGGTCCTCAAACTCCTTGACCTTGACGTAGTCGTCCGGCGCGATGCCGTCGACGTCCAGCAGCTCCTTGAGCCGCGGGCCTTGGCCGCGGCGGTGGTGCTGGACCATGCCGGACAGCAGCAGGCCCTCCCGCAGTCCGTACTTCTCGATCATGGTGCCGGGCACAAACGGGTCGGTGCGCTCACGGCTGAAGTTGGTGGTCGGGCTGCGGAGGAAACCGTAGCCATTGGGGTGCATCTCGAGGACGCCCGAGCCGGGCGTAAGTTCGGCGCCGGACGCGTTGTCGTCGGCGGGGAAGTTGTCGCGGCGCGGGTCCTGGTTCTGCTGGTTGTGCCCGCCGCCGCCACGGCGTCGGTTGCCACGTCCGCCGCCAGACCCGCCGGAGCCGCCATTGCGGCCGCGGTTGTTGTAACCGCCGCGGCTCTGACCTTGGCCTTGGCCTTGTGAGCGTTGCCCGTTCCGGCCACGGTTGCGGCCGCCGCTGTTGTTTTTCGCCATCAAATCAGTAACTAAAAAAGGAAGCAGTCTGCCCCGGACACTGCGTCCGGGCGCCCGGCTTGTCGCCGGGCTGGTAAGGGTCTCTTTGGCGGTCGCGTTCCGGCAGTTGAGTTGCGTGTGCCGAGGCCCGCCGCTTGGCGTTCCCGGTAGCGTCGGGCGCCGCGTTGGTGTGCCTGCCGTGGCGAAACCAAGGGGATCGCGATGGCGCAGCGCAACGGGCGTGGTCGATCTGCTAAGCGGAAGAGCTAGCCTGAAAGGGCCCTCTCAACCAGCGGACGTGCGCCGCGTGAGAGAGCCAGTCTCCTCGTAAGAGCGGGGCCCAGGGGCGAGGCGCCAGCCTGGATGATGTGGATTCCTAATGTTTTGGTGGAGCCGCTCTCGCCGAGTGTTGCCGGCAAGGACTAATCGACTTCCCCAATAGCCTCTCTAACGGGGCATTGGCCCCGTTGCTGCACGGTCAGAGCGGATGGCTCGCCGACAGCTCCAACTGCGGGGTACGCCTGGCGCCTTATCCATGGCCGGCCCACCAGCAGGTGCGTAAGCCTGCAGACAATCAATGTTTCCTGGCGAGGCCGCTGGGGTTGAGACAGACCTGCTGAGGTGCAGGACGTCAAAGCAAGCCCACTGACGGAGCAACCAGGCCTGCGTCTCTGTGGGGGGTTCGCAAAGTAGCCGAACCAGAATCGGTGAGACGCAGAAAACAGGGTTTGTCTTGCAAACAAACCGTAAGAGCAAAAGCCCTCAAGAACTCCCTGCTTACGAATTCGCAGGAACATCAATCTCGACCGTAGTATTGGACATGGATGGGGCCGTGTCAAGAGAACTTTTGCTAGCAGCTGCGGGAATCTCGTCCCACCTGCCGCCGGCCCGCTGCCCCCGAGGCGGCCCACCGCGACTCGCATCGGGCCCACGACGCCGGGGGCGTCAACTTTTTTTCCGAGTTGGCAGAATCACTGCAATCGTCACGTCCTGCCAACCGATGCTGCATGATATCCACGGACCCGTTACACTCGCCGCGCGCCACAGGGGCGCTGACAGCAGGTTTCCTAAAAGGTAGGCAAGGATGCAAACTCGAACCGCCGCGCTGATGGCCGGAATCTTAATCATCGCGAGCAGCGTATCTGCCCAGGGAGTCGCCTGGCGCACCGATCTCGCCGCCGCCCAGCAAGAGGCGGCCAAGTCCGGCAAGCTCGTGCTGCTGCACTTCTGGAGCACCAGCTGCGGTCCGTGCATCGCGCTCGACAAGACCGTGTTCAACCAGCAGACGGTTGCCGGTGGCATCGAGCGGATCTATGTTCCGGTCAAGCTGACCGAGGACGAGTGCCGCCAGATCGCGGCCACCTACGGCGTCACCCGCATCCCCACCGACGTCATCCTCACTAGCGACGGCAAGGTTGTCCAAAAGTTGGTCAGCCCGTCGTCGCCGATGGAGTACGTTTCGACGCTGACGCAGGTCGCTTCTTCGTACGCGACGAAGGCCGGCTCGGCCTACAACGCGGCGGTCGCTAACGCGCCGGTCGCGTCGACGCTGCCCGGACAGAAGGTGCTCAACAACGCCTACGCCGGCCTCGGCCTGCCCGCCAACGCGCCCCTGGCGGCCGCCGCCCCGCCGTCGACGCCTTCGGCCGGCTCCATGATGGACAACCGCTACGCCACCGCGCCGATCGCCCCCGCGGGCCAGCCGCCCATTGCCCAGCAGCCCGTCGCCCAGCAGCCCGTCGCCCAGCAGCCCGTCGCTACGGCTCAGCCCGCCGTGCCGCCGATGCGCGTCGAGAACCCGTACGCCCAACAGCAGCCGCCACAGAACCAATCGCCGATCACCCCGATTGCAGAGCAGCCGGCGGTCGCCGCTCTGCCCGCCGGCTCGCCCCCGCTCGGCTTCGACGGCTACTGCACCGTGTCGATGAAGCGGGACTTCAAATGGGTCAAGGGGAACCCGTCGTGGGGCGCCATCCACCGCGGCCGCACCTACCTGTTCGCCAGCCAGGGCGAGCGGGACGAGTTCCTGAAGACCCCGGACTCCTACTGCCCGGTGCTGTCGGGCGCCGACCCGGTGGTCGCTGTCGAGCAGAACATGTCGGTGCCGGGCAAGCGGGAGTTTGCCGTGCAGTACCCCGCGAACAGCGGTCAGATCTACATGTTCTCGTCGGCCGAAAACCTGCGTAAGTTCTCGTCGAACGCGGCCGGCTTCGCCGAGGGCGTCCGGCAGGCGATGGCGGGCGGCAACGGCCGCATGGTCCGCTAGCCGACCAAGGGCGACCGCAGGCGGGGTCGACGCCCTATTCGCCCTTCATGGTGCGCTGGAGCTGGATTACCTGCACGCGGACTTCCTCCATGCCTGGGTTCAGGCGGAGCGCCCGGCGGTACGCCTCGAGGGCGGCGACCGGGTTATCCTGCAGCAGGTGGCACTGGCCCATGCCGGCGGCGGCGGTGAAGTGGTACGGGTTGATCTCGAGCGCCTGGTGGCAGTCGCGGATTGACGAGTCGTACTGCGAGAGGTGGAAGTAGGCGGCGCCGCGTTGGGACCACGCCTCGGCGATCCACGGCGACTCGTGGATCAGTTCGGTTGCTAGGCGGATCGCCTCGTCGTACTGCTTGGTTTGGTTCAGCCGGATGATGGCGCTGAGCGTGGTCCGCTGCTCGCGGCTGCCGACCCGGCGCCAGAGGTCGCGGATGCCGTTCTCGGCGATGGTCCGCACGCCGCGGTCGGTGTCGACCAGCGCCTGGCCCATCACCGCGTTGGACGCGAAGTCGCCCATGTAGCCGAGCGCCAGCACCGCGGCGCGGCGGGCCGAGCGGTCGCCCGTCACCGCGAGACGCTCGAGCGACGCGCAGGTGTAACGCCGGGTGACATTCTTGATGAACAACGCCGAGTCTTGGTCGTCGAGGTACTGCAGGTAGAACTCGACGATGACCGGAACGCGTGGCTGGCTGTGAGGCACTTCGTAACTCCCGAGGACGCCGGGCGGACTAACAGAACAAGGGGCACAGCGGCCGGCGCCTGGATGCAACCGGGTGGTCCGGTCGACTAGGCGCCGCGTGGAGCCGCTTCCCGGCTACCCCTCATGACCCGAGTTTAATCACCCTTGCAGTTGGCACAACAAAAAGTCACGTGGTGACGGTTGTGCGACTTTCCGTCCATGGATTACGGGGGATTCATGAGACGCCAAGCAACGCGTCCAGCTACAATGGAAGGTCCGCCGTTGAAGCCGACGCCCCGCGAGGTCGCCCATGCGAGGGATTAGCAACGCCGCCCATCTTATTGGCGCCCCACGGCTAGTAGTTTCGCTCTCACTGCTAGCGGCCTTCGCCCACGCCGCCCCCTCCCCGCTTGACCGCCGGGTCAGCGCGCTGCCCGGCGGGGTGGAGTTGCGTGACCGGGCCGATAGCCTCGCGTTGGCCGGTTGGGGCCAGGTGCTTCTCGACCGACGGGTCGATCCCCACTGGCTGCTCGCGGGCGCCGGACCGGGCCGGCTCGGCGACTCCTTGAACGCGACGCTCGCCGCGCACGGCGGCGCTGTGTCGGATCTGGGGGGGGTGCTCTACATCGGCCCCGCGGATTCGGCCGCCAACCTCCGCACGCTCGCCGCCATGGCCGAGGGGCGGCTAAGCCGTCTCGACGCAGGATCGCGGGCGGCGATGCGGCGGGTCGACTCGCTCAGCTGGCCGCGGCTGACAGAGCCGCGTGAGCTGATCGAGTCGCTGCTCGCCGGGCACGGCTTGCGGATAACGAACCCCGACCGCCTTCCACACGATGTCTGGCCGGCCGGCCGATTGCCTGCCATGAGCCTGTCGGATCGGCTGACGCTGCTGCTGGTGGGGTTCGACCTCACCTGGGCGCCTGCTGGCGAGCGGGGCGCAATTGAGCTCGCACCGGCGCCGCCGCAGCCGACCCTGACCAAGAGCTACCGGATCGCGAGCCGGGCGAACTGGTCGGCGGAGGACTTCCGTGCGGCGTTCCCCGACGCCCGGGTCGAACGACGCGGATCGTCGCTCGAACTCACCGGCCGGGTCGAGGCGCACGACCACTTGCAGACGGTCCTGCGCGGCGGCCGCAAGGCGGCCGACAGCCCTGGCCCCAGGAGCGAGTCCCCTGGCGAGCAACGCCTGACGCTGAGCGTCCGCAGCCAGCCGGCCCGGGCTGTGCTGGAGAAGGTCGCGGGGGCCCTCTCCTTCCGCATTGATTACGACCCGGCGCACAGCGCCGAGGTGCTCGGGGCGCTCGCGAAACGCATCGACGTGAGCGTCTCGCAGGCGACGCCAGGCGAGTTGCTTGAGCAGATCGCGGCGCAGTCGGGCGTGGCGATCAAAGTCGAAGAAAACGTCGTGCGGGTGACGCTTGCAGATGAGTAGGGCTGGCTGCCTCAGTCGGCCGGCGCGATGTCACGCAGCTTGGATCGGGCGCGGCTCAGCAGCGGGCCGACGCTGTTCTCCGGCATGCCTGTGGCGGCGCTGATGTCGCGGTAGCTCTTCCCCTCGAGGTGGTACATCCGCACCACCTGCGCGTCCTGGCCGTCGAGCCGCTCGAGCAGGGCCTCGACTTCTTCGCGGTCGGCCATGCGTTGCTCGGCGCCGTTGGCTTCGACCACGCCCTCGGGTAGGTGGGCGACCGGCGTCTCGCCGCTGAGGGCCTCGACCAGCTTGCGGATCACCACCCGCTGCGAGATGACCGTCAGGTAGGTCGCCAGCGAGCTCTGGCCGCGGAAATGCCGCAGCACGGCGTGGTCGTTCTCGATGATCGCCAGGAACACCTCGGCGATCAGATCTTCGCGGTCGGCGTTGGACAGCTTGATCGACCGGCTTCCCGCCACGTGGTTCACGACGTGGACCACCAAGCCCATGAAGCGGTCGACAAAGTCTTCCCAGGCTCGCGGCGCCCCATTGAGGCAGCGGTCGAGCAGTCGGCGGTCGAAGTCGGAGAGGGCCACTGGCGGTTCCCTACGGGCTAAGTGCGGCCGGCGTGTTTCCAGTTTTGGATCGGCGCCGGAGTTGGATTAATCTGCCCCTGCCCAGGGTTGGACTCGACACGGCCTGCTCTCGCTGGCCCGCGAGACCGAAGCACAAAATCGAAGCCCGACGGAAGCCGCCGCCCTCCTTGTGCGTGCCGAACATTGCGAGTGGTCGCCGCGATCAAGACGCCGCGGCTGCCGTCTAAATCCAAGTATAGGTAGGGCTTGCGGCCGGGGCAAGTTCACTGCCGCTGGTTGACACTCGGCTTGCCTCATCCTACGATTCGCGGCAGGCGGCGAGTTTGCCGCTTGCGGAGGATTTTTGGCCGCCCGAGGGCCAGGTGTCCCGGAGCCGCGGCGGGGGCCGATAGCCCTTAAACTCGCCGGGCACGGCCCCACAGCCAAGGCCCGCCGCGGCTTGTCCCAGTGACGGGACCTCCGGAACGTAGACTAATACACACTCGAAGTGGATGGCCGGCCCGCCGGCGAGGGAGAACTACAGAATGGCGCACGTCGTTTGCGAACCCTGCTTTGGCTGCAAGTACACGGACTGCGTCGTGGTCTGCCCGGTGGAGTGCTTCTACGAAGGCGAGAAGGTGCTCTACATCCACCCGGACGAGTGCATCGACTGCGAGGCCTGCGTCCCCGAGTGCCCGGTCGAGGCGATCTTCCACGAGGACAACGTCCCCGAGGATTGGAAGAGCTGGATCGAGAAGAACGCCGAAGAGGCGCCCAACTGCGAGGTGATCACCGAGAAGCAGGAGCCGCTGGCCGACAGCTGATTTCTACGACGGTGTGTCCCGCATCTGGCGGCGCCGCTCTGCAGGCGCCGCGAAGCTTTGGCGACACCGCGAAACAACGAAAGCCGCCGGCTCGTTTGAGCCGGCGGCTTTTTTCGTGCTGTGACGCCGCGGCTTGCAGCGCGTCCTACTTCAGGTCGACCGACCAGTAGGCCTCGTCGACAAAGCTCCTCCAGCTAGCGTACTTGGGGTTGCCGAGTTTGATCGACAGCAGCGGGCTGCGGCGGGGCCGCACCGGCTTCTTGGTGAGCTTCATGTGGGCCTCGGCCGGCGTGCGTCCGCCCTTGCGGACGTTGCACCGCACGCAAGCGCACACGACGTTTTCCCAGGTGGTCTGTCCGCCGCGGCAGCTGGGGACCACGTGGTCGATGCTCAGCTCGCTGGTCGCGAAGCTCTTGCCGCAGTACTGGCAGCGGTTGCCGTCGCGGGCGAACAGGTTGCGGCGGTTGAGCCGCACCCGCTGCCGCGGCGCCTTGTCGAAGTGCAGTAGTCGGAGCACACGCGGCGCCTGGATCGAGAAGTTGACGCTCCGCACCCAGTCGCTGTGCGGGTCGATCTCGTCCTCGAACTCTGCCCGCAGGGCGCTGATCTCCTGCCACGACGTGAAATCGTAGTTGGCGTAGACGCCGTTCTCGATGTGGATCACCTCGGCCAGCTCACGCATCAGCAGGCCGAAGGCGCGTTTGACATCTACGACGTGGATAGCGCGGTACTGCCGGTTTAACACCAGCACGCTCGAGTTCAGAGCGCTCGCGTTAGCGGTCGACATGCGTGGTCTCGGTATGCAGGTTGAGCCTGGAGTTTCAGCGCTGAAACCCGGAGCTTCTGGGGTGAAGCTCGGAGCTTCCGCGAAGAAGCCCTCTGGGGAACATCACCTTCGGACACTCCGAACCGGCAAGCGGTTCGGATTACCCATTAGCGAATAACCCAGTGGCGAACAACCTGTCGCCGCTGGCCGCGGGGGGAAGGCGACGCGGACCACCGTCGCGGGCCCGGCTGCAGCAGCCGGCGCGCTTGGGAGGGCCGCGACGCGTTCCGCGCGCCGCAGCGGCGGAATCATCTCGACGCCTCAATTCTAACCGAGGCAGAACCCCACGACCAGATAATCCAGTGGTTCGCCGGCAATCTTCGCGGATTCTTCAGGAACCCATCCCGAGGCACGCCCCCGGCCCGGCCGCCTGCGATCCGGCTGCTATCGGACCTGTTTTGGGCCGTCGCCCGCCGTCCGACTTGCTTCGGCGTTTGGTTTCGACTTACGATGATACCTGTGAACATTTGGAAGAGGCGGCTTGACTGGTTCCTCACCCACACCGGATGTCTGTAGCATGATCCACTTCACCTGTGACGGCTGCCAGCGACCCATCAACCTCGAGGAGGAGCTGCGCTACGTCGTGCGGGTCGAAGTCTACGCCGCCTTCGACGGCGAGGAGTCGCATGACTCCGACCGCGATCACCTGCAGGAGATCGAGGACATCCTCGAGGCCCTCGACGAGCTCGACGACCAGGAGTGCGAGGAAGAGGTCTTCCAGCAAGTCCGCTACGATCTGTGCGGCGATTGCCGCAAGAAGTTCTTGCGTAACCCTCTCGGGCGGCTCTCGACCGGCCGGGTCGGCTTCAGCAACAACTAGCGCCGGCGTTCTGGAACCCCCTTCGCTCGATTCAAGCACCGCCTTGCTGGCAGGTATCGCGGCCCAACTGCGGCAAACCTCTGCGTGAAGCATACGCCCCCGCGCGACTAACCCGCTGGGCGGCAGGTACAATGCCTGCATCGACCAGCCGACGCGTGACCGCGTCCCCCTTCACGATTCAGGCCCGCTACGCATGTCCTACCGCGCCCGTCTGTCCGCCAAGCCGCTGGCCGACCTCTGCCACCGGCTGGCGCTCTCTACCGAGTCGGGCATCGACATCCGCCGCTGCTGGCAGCGTGAGGCCGAGCACGCCCGCGGGGCGAACAAGAAGGCCTACCAGCGGGTCTACGAGGGCGTTGCCGCCGGCGACTCGCTGAGCGTCTCGCTCGCCAGGACCGGACGGCAGTTCCCGCGGCTGTTCCTCGAGATGACCCACGTCGGCGAGCAGACCGGCAGTCTGCCGGCGGTGCTGCACCGGCTGAGCGAGCACTACCAGCGTCAGTTTGAGATGGCCCGCGACTTCCGCCGCCAGCTCGCCTGGCCGGTCTTCCAGCTGGTCGCCGCGGTCGTGATCATCGGCGTCCTGCTGGCGATCCTGGCCGCGCTCAACGCCACCAAGCTCAACGGCGAGCCGATCGACGTGCTTGGCCTCGGCGTCACCGGCCAGGACGCGGTGGTGCGGTACATCCAGCTGGTTGTCGTGGCGCTCCTAGTCGCCTGCGGCCTGCTGTACGCGATCCGTAACGGCGTGCTCTCGCTGCGGCCGCTGCAACACCTCGTGATGCGGGTCCCGGTGGTCGGTCAGGCGATCGAGAAGATCTGCCTCGCCCGGCTCTCCTGGGCGTTGCACCTGACGCTGAACGTCGAGATGGACCTGCGGCGGCTCGTGCCGCTGGCGCTCCGCTCGACCGGCAGCGACTACTACACCTCACGCTCCCAACAGATCACCGACGCGATCGTCGCCGGCAGCCCGCTGCACCAGGCGTTCGCGCAGACAGGGATCTTCCCCGCCCACTTCCTCGACGCGTTGTACGTCGCGGAAGAGAGCGGGCAGATCGTCGAGTCGATGTCGCGGCTCTCGCGTCAGTACCAGCAGGAAGCCGACCTTGCCATGGCCACCCTTAGCACGGTGCTCGGCTTCGTGATCTGGGGCGGCATCATGGTCATGATCGCCGTGATGGTGATCCGCCTGTTCAAGGTGCTCTACGTCGATTCGATCACCGACGCGATGAACCTATAGCGGAATCGTTCCGTCCCACTGTGTCTTGTTCGAGCGGAACAGACCGGGCGTCCCCAGAGCCAGCACCAGCAGCACGGCCATGCTGAGAATCGACGTCGGCTCGGGCACGGCTTGGCGGCTCGAAGCCCCCGCGACGCCGGCGCCGTAGTTGGCCAGCCAGACGTCGTAGTCGGCGGTGGTGACAGTGCCTGGCGTGGCGTCGTTTGGCAGGACGACGCTCGTCCCTTGGTTGTCACGCCACACGGTGTAGTCCGCCGCGTTCACCACGCCGTCCTGGTTGTAGTCGCCTGCCAGGGGCGATGGGGCAGAGAGCACCCCAACAGCGAACAGCGAAGCATGGTCGAGCGCCGCCCAGACGTGGTTGTTCGCGGCGTCGACGCCGTAGGCTCCCAGGTCGCCGGCGCCGAGCGCTCCCCCGCCTGGTCCAGCCAGGTATTCCTCCCACGAACCAGCGAAGAAGGAGGGAGTTCCAGCCGAATTGCCATCGACCGCCAGGGCCCACTCACCGGCGACCGCGTCGTACCACAGCAGGCGCAGGTCGGACTCGTCGGCGTCGCCCGCCAGCAGCAGCTCGTCGTAGGTGAACTGCTGCACGTACAGGTCGCCACCACCGCCGCCGAAAGCGAGCTCGACCGGGACGCCTAGGATATCGGCAGACGCAGGGCTGGGGTCTGCCACGAACTGCATCGACACGGACTGGTCTGCGCTGCTAACGCCGTCAATCAGGGTCGCGGCGACTTCCGCGCTGTTGACCCCCACCGTTTCCGCAAAGGCTGACCCGCTAGCTACGCTGACGCTGTCCGTCGTTGTGTCGGCGAGTGCGTAGTTGAGCGTCCAACTCACGTCCGGCACGGACTCGGCGTTCGCCAGGAAGGTCTCGAAATCGACCTGATCGTTGACGATATAGGCGGTTTGCTCGAGCGACACCGTGTAGGAGCCGGTGTGCGGGCCAGAGAGCCGTCCGAAACGCATGAACGTGGCGGTGGCCTGGATCGAGTCGCCGTCCAGCAGCCGCTGCTCATTAGCGAAGCCGTCGACCGTAAAGGGGCCGGAAGTTTGGCTGCCGATTACCTTGACCGCAGCGCGGAAGCCCTCGGCGGGCGCCGCGGCGTTGCTGAGCGTGACCATCTCCGCGGCCGCGACCTCTACGCCCGCAAAGTTGCCCGACAGCGACTCGCTGTCGTAGAGGTCGACGCTGAGGGTCGCGACGTCGTCGGGGTCGGACGGGTCGCCCTCGTTGATGACACGGAAGTCGCTCTGGTACTTGCCGCTGGGAAGCGAACGGTCCACGAGGGCGACGTCGGGGGAGAAGAGCGACTCGCCCGCGTCGATCGCTTGGCCGCTGGGTGGGGAATCGGACGTCAGGTCGCCGCCGGGGAGGAGCTCGATCGAGAAGGTCGTGCCGGTGGGGGCGCTGTTGGTCACCTCGACCCCTCTGCTAAACGTCCCGGTCCCGCGGAGCGAGTTGGCCCCGAGCGTCGATCCGGTGACATCGAACTGCCCGTCGTTGACTGAAGGGAAGAGCCCGCTGCCGCCGTTGCCGGACCCGCCGTCGAGCGAGAAGTTGTCGATCGCGAACTCGGCCGGCTCGAAGGAGTTGTCTAGCGAGTAGAGCTCGATGTAAAAGTAGTCGATGTCGATCAGCGGCCCGCCGTCGACGTTCTCGAACTCGTCGTACAAGAACGAGGTGTCGAACTGCACGGTGTCGGAGTAGCCGTCGAACCCACCGAGCCCGGTGAACGTGTTGCCGAGGTAGGCAGAGTAGTACGCCTGGCGGCCCTCCGAGTCCTCGATGTAGATGTCGATGTAGTCGTTCGTCTGGAACGGCTCGCCGCCGACCGATTGGGCGAAGTTGAACTCCACGCTCTGCGTGTCCAGCCCCGAGAGATAAATGTCGACCGAACCCGAGTAGGGGTTGCCCCACATCGCGTCGGCGTCGATGCCGAAGGCGTTGCCGGCGACCTGATAATTGTCGTCGAAGAACAGGTTGTTGCCCGAGTAGTTGTAGATGTCGACGCCGTCGGGCGTGAGGTACGCGTACCCCTCGGGCAGCAGACCGGTGGGCGAGGCAGGCCACAGGAATCCGTCGCCGGCCGGGCCAGAGGTGAACGTGTAGAACACCTGCTGGGCGGTCGCGGCGGCGGGCAGGGCGGCCGCAGCCGCCAACGCGAAGAGGAGGCGATGCATCGGATGCTCCCAGGTGAGGTTCAGGCGCCGGAACCCGCAGAATCTAAAGGGTCGGCTCGCCGGCTGTCAAGCAACCGAGCGTCGGCGTCGGTTGAGATGGACAAGCGGGCGCCGCCGAACAGGCCGAAGCGACCGAGCTGCGATGAGGCGACCGCAGCAGTGCGATTGGGAGCTAGTCCGCCGCCGAGGCGAATCGGGGCGTTCTTCAATTTCTTTGTAGAAGTCGCCCACCAAGCGCGGTCAAATAGAGGGGTTGCTCTCGAACGACGTGGGAGCGGACCGCCTTGGAACAGCCGACGGTGGGGGGAGTGCTGCGCGCTCACGGGAATGGTCTCGCAGGGCGTCGCCCTCTGGCCGCCGCCGGGGGGGGCCGGCGGAGTCGTGCGTGGGGGTTTTGTCCCGTTTGCTCGATAAATCGGACTATACCCGCTGAGCCCATTTGTGGCGGGCACGGCGTTTGAGGCTGCTATAGCAGGGGGAAACGGCGTTAATGGATCAGGGGAGAACTGTGGCCCGGAGAGCGGTGGGGGACAAAACCCCTTCGGGCGGCGCCCGCCGGGGCGTGGCTCGCCGGCTGTCGGACGCTACTTCGACCGCCAGAATGACGGCATCCCCAGTACCAGCACGGGGAACAGCTCGAGCCGGCCGAGCATCATCAGCAGCACGAACAGCAGCTTGGCGAACGAGCTGAACGCCGAGTAGTTCTGCGTGGCGCCCACCGTGCCGAGCCCCGGGCCGATGTTGTTGAGCGTCGCGGCGACCGCGCTGGCCGAGTCGATGAGCTTGTTCTGCAGCGGTTGGTTGTGCTCGGTCCACGTGGCGTCCGGCTCGAGGCCGACCAGCAGGATCCAGCTGAACATGAACAGGAAAGTGACCAGTCCGAAGTACAGCAGGATCGCGCGGCGGAGCTCGGGGTCGGGGATCGGCACGCCGCCCAGCCGCAGGTGCCGCACGACGTTCGGGTGGAACGAGTGCTCGATCTCCAGCCGCAGGATCTTGACGAACAGCACGTGGCGGATGACCTTCATGCCGCCGCCGGTGCTGCCCGCGCAGCCGCCGACAAACATCAGCAGGAACAGCATCGCCCGGCCGAACTGGTTCCACTGGTCGAAGTCGTGCGTGCCAAAGCCGGTGGTCGTCAGGATCGACACGAACGTGAACGGCACGTAGCGGGCGGCCGAGATGGCCTCGGACGCATCGGACAGCACGCCCTCGCGGTCGAAGTCCTCGTACAGGTAGACCGAGATCACCCCCAGCAGGAGCGAGCCGCCGAGGATAATCGCCATGTAGCTCCGCCACTCGACGTCGCGGAGCATGATGGCGCCCCGGCCAACGGTCACGAGGTAGATTAGCGTGAAGTTCATGCCGGCGATGATCATGAACACCAGCACCGTGTAGTCGATCGCCGCGCTGTTGAAGTAGCCGAGGCTGGCGTTGTAGGTGCTGAACCCGCCGGTCGCCATGGTGCCGAACGCGTGGCAGATGGCGTCAAACCAGTTCATGCCCTCGATCTTGAGCAGCACCGCCAACACCAGATTAAGCGCGCAGTAGATCGCCGCAAAGGTCCAGGCCGTGTGCTGCATGCGTTCCTGCGAGCCCTCCTTGCTGGGGCCCGGGATCTCGGCCCGCATCAGCGCCTTGCCGGCCGAGCCCTGCCCGAGCACCGCTACGAACAGCACGATGATGCCGAGCCCGCCCAGGAAGTGCGTGCTGCAACGCCAGAACAGGATGCACCGCGGCAGCAGCAGCGGGTCCTCGATGTCGGTCAGCACCGTGGCGCCGGTGGTGCTGAAGCCCGACTGCGACTCGAACAGGCAGTCGGCGACATTCATCAGCCGGCGCTGGCCGGAGTCGTAGTCGGCCCACGCGATCGACGAGTGGCTGAACAGGTAGGGCAGGGCGCCGAGGGCGGTCGCCAGCACCCAGCTCAGCCCCACCACGGCCATCGCCTCGCGGCGGTAGATGCTGACATTGGCGCCACGGCCCAGGTAGCGGAACACGCCGCCGAGCACCACGCACCCGGCGATCGAACCGGCCAGGGCGATCAGCCCCTGCCACTCGATGTGCTCGGCCTGGCCGAACCACGGGAACGCCCAGGGCACGCTGCCGAGCATCGTGGCGCCCATCAGCCAGGAAACCATGCCCAGCAGTCGGAGGACGATTGGGTAATTCATGGGTGCGTCAGTCGCCTCTCTCGAACATCGGCGTCAGCTCCGACGCGTCACGGTCGTGCAGCAGCGCGACGATGGTGTCGCCGGTCCGCAGCTGGTCCTTGGCCCCCGGCACAAACGCGTAGTCGTCCCGCGTGATCGCCGCGATCAGGCACTGCTTGGGCAGGTGCAGCGCGGCGATGATCTCTCTGGTGACCGCGGCGTTTTTTTGCACCTCGATTTCGAGCGCGACAATGTCCCCCTCGCCGAGCGGCGTCCGTGAGACCACCGGCCCGGAGGTCAGGTAGCCCATGATCTGCTTGGCCATCGCCTGGCGGGGGCTGACCGCGAAGTCGATGCCCAGCTTGCCGACCACTTGGGCGTAGTCCGGCCGGCCGACGATCGCCATCGCGCCCTTGGCGCCGAGGTCGCGGGCCTCGACCGCGGCCATAATGTTGTCTTCGTCCTCACCCGTGCAGGCGACGAACACGTCGGTGCTGGCGACCCGCTCCTCCTCAAGCGTCGCGCGGCGGGTGCCGTCGGAGTTGACGACCGTGGTTTCCTCGAGCATGGTCGCCAGGAACTCGCACCGCGTGCGGTCGATCTCCAGCAGCGTCACCGCGAACCGCTGCGACTCCAGGATCCGCGCCAGGTGCAGGCCGGTCTCGCCGCCGCCGACAATCACCACGCCGGTCTTGCCGCCCCGCTCGCCGCAGATGCCGGACTTGACGTCCTCGACGCTCTGCCGGGCTCCGATCACTGTCAGCCGGTCGCCCGGCGAGATCACGTCCTCGGCCGAGGCGATCTTGCTCTCGCCGTCGTGCGTGATCGAGCCTATCAGCACCCCCTTGGGGAGGCCGATCTCTCGCAGCGACTTGCCGACCAGCTTCGCCTTCGGCGCGGCGGTCACCTCGCTGACCTCGATCTCGCCGCGGGCCAGGTTCTCAACCACCACCGACCCGGGGTGGCGGATCGCCCGAGCCAGCTCCATCGCCGAGAGGTGCTCGAGGCTCAGCAGCCGGTCGATGCCGAAGTGACGCTGGTAGTCGAAGGTGCTGAGGTCGCGGAACACCGGGGCGTAGACCCGCGCCACCACGCGGCGTGCGCCCATCGATCGCGCCATACTGGCCGACACCAGGTTCACCTCGTCGTCGCCGGTCACCGCCAGACAGAGATCGACCGAGCTGATGCCGGCCTGGAACAGCACGCTCGACTGCGAGGCGCTGCCCGCCAGGCCTCGGACGTCGAGCGTCTCGTTGATGTGCTTGATCTGCTCGGCGTCGGTGTCGACGACCGTCACGCTGTGGCGCTCGCGGCACAGCATCGCCGCAACGCTGTGGCCGACTGTGCCGGCGCCAAGGATTACAACACGCATGTCTGCCGCTCTGGGGATCTTGAACCGCCCGCCGTGCCGGGCGAGCCTGGCTGTCGGGCGGGGCCGGGCTGTGGGGCCCGGACAAGTTAAGCAGTGAAACAGGCGACGCCAATGCTTGCAAGTCCGGTCCCCCGCGGGGGCCGCACAATTGGGCGGTCTGGGCCAGGCCTGCCGCCGCCGGAAAGCCCCCGTTTTGAGGTCGAACGCACCCAATCGGCGCGCTAGAACGGCGTCCCGCCGGGCGGGAGCCGGTAGACGCTGGGCTGTGGCGCCGGGGCCGCGACGGGAGCGTTCAGCGGGGGGGCGGCCGGAGTCATGGTTGGGGCAGCTTGCTGCGACGCTGGCGGGGCTGCTGTTGCAATAGGCGCCGATGTCGGCGGCAGGCTCGGCGTCATATAGCTGGGCGGCGGCATCGTCGGCGCGGCGGCCGCCATCGCGACCGACGCCCCCTGCGGCTGCCAGCCGAGTTGCTGTGTGGATGGCGCCGCCGGCTGCGCTGGCCCCGCGGCGCCGAAGCCCTGGGGAGCCGTCGCGCCGAGGTCCACCACCGGGTGGCCCTGCATCATCGGCGGCTGGAAGACCTGGTTGGGGTCGCCGGTCGCCGCGTTGACCACCGCCGAACCGACATCAATCCGCAGCCCAAGGTCTGCCGCCGGCACACGGACGGTCACCACCTCTGGAATCGAGACCTGCGCCTGCGGTTCGTAGCGGAAGCGGTCGGCCGTGGCGCTCGCCAGCAGTGTGCCGTTCTGGTCGATGATGCTCTGCTCGGTAACCCAGCCGTGGGGGTCGATCACGTAGATCCGGGTGAGCTGGCCACGCGGCGTAACCTCCACGGCCCGCACCTCGAGCTTGCCGTCCGACCGCGGCATCGGCGGCTGAGCGGCGCCGGGCGTGATTGTGACCATGCCGAGCGCCTCGATGATCCAGCGGGGTTCGATCGGCAGCATGTTCTGGGCGCCGCTGCTTGCGTACTGGTCGTGCCGCACCGTGTAAAGCGGCGACTGCCCGTCCTGCCCCTTCATCTGCCGGGCCCACAGCCACAGGCGTTCGTCGTTGCTGCCGAAGTCGACCTCCGGCCCGGTCAACGCCCGAGCGGTAAAGCGGAACCGCTGCGGCTGTTCGAAGGCGATGTTGCCGCTCAACAGCGGCAGGTTCGGCAGCCCCAGCACCGAGATCGACGCGTTGTTGCTGAGGTAGGTCCGGATCCGGGCCGTGTTCTGATTGACGGCCGCGATCACCTGGTCGGCAGTGGCGGTTGGGGCGAGGATCTGCGGCGCCGGCGGGCCGGGCGCGTAGCTGGAAAGCATGCTAGAGGTCGAGCGGCAACCGCTGGTGATCAGCAGCAGCACCGTGAACATCAGCGTGAAGCCGAGGTACAGGGCGGCGTTCTTGGCGGTGGTGGCCGCGAGCGACGAGGCGGTTTTCATCTGTGGGGGTCCTCAGGCGGCCAGGAGGCTCGACAGTTGCTGCTGGATTGCCGCCGCCCGCTGCGCGTTCGGGGTCGCCTCGGGCACGTCGTAGGTCTCGTCGCGGCGGGTGCAGTAGACCCTCAGCCCTGGGGCCGGGGTGGGCGCCTCGGTTTGAGGGCCGCCGAACAGCCCGTGCCGCTCGTCGGCCTCGATCCGCATCACCCGCCGGCGGACCAGCAGCAGCGTGAGCACGTAGCGGGCCTCGGCGTGGGCCGGGTCGTCGGCCCACTGGTCGAACAGCTTGAGCAGCACGTCGTTGGGCGCCATCGCCCTGCCGGCGCCCGCTTCCCCGGTGGGCCGGGACTCCCACCAAGCCACGACGTCTTGGTCGTCGTCTGCCGGGGGGCCGGGCCAGTGCTCGGCGGCGTAGTCTTCGCGCTGCAGCACCCCACGCACCTCGCGCACCAGCGAGAAGTAGTGGTCGGCCGCCTTCAGCGGCAGATCACTCTTCACGCACCGTCGCGCGCCAGTGGGGATTTCGAGCTCGGGCTGCATGCGGTCTCTCGGCGCCTACGGAGTAGGGAAACAGGCGCGGGAGAGTAGCCGCCCCGGCAGGGCAGGGCAAGCGAGATTACACCGCTAGCAGAGGTCCCGGGTGCAGCCGGGCCCCATGATCAGCCGAGGCCCGAGGTCAGCCGGCGAGAAACTTCTCGAAGTTGCTGTGCAGCAGCATCTTGGCGTCGCGGCGAACCTCGTCCTCGGTCGCCTTCCAGCCCGTGGCGGCCAGGTCGGCGTGCTTGTCTGCTAGCACCGTGGCGATCAGCTTGCGGCTGTGGTCCCACTTGTAGATCAGCTGGTCCAGGACGCGGGCGTCGGAGTGCTGCGGTATGAAGGTCGGGCCGAGCAGCTCCATCCGCATCCGCGTCAGCTCGTCGATCAGCGACGGGTTGTTGAGGAACCACCAGCAGCCGAAGATCATCAGGTTGCCGAACTTGCGGGCGGCGACCATCAGCTCGTGCTGGTTCTCGCGGGCCAGCATCGTGCAGAAGAAGCGGTTGTCCGGGAAGTCGCGGCAGAGCGTCAGCACCGAGCCTACGTCCGACTTGCCGACCGTGTCGCCGCCGTCGCGGAGCGACGCATTCACCTGCAGCTGCGAGCCGATCATCATCGCGAACGGCAGCCCCCGCTCCGCCAGCACCGGCAGCACCACCTCACGCAGCGCTACGCTACCGGTCGAGTTGTCGTCGGCGCCGCCGTAGCGGAACGACGGCGGCAGGCTCACCGCGCCGTAGATGCCCCGCGTGCGGTCGAGCCAGTCGCGCAGAAACCCGCGGGCGTTCTCGAGGCTGGCGTCGCTCTGCTCTTCGTAGACCTCGTAGCCCCACTCCGACAGCAGCCGCGCCGCGCCGGCCCAGTCCCGCAGCAGGTTGTCGAACCGCAGCACGGGCGCAAACCGCGGGTCGCTGCCGACCTGCGGGTCGGCCAGCCACCGCTGCCGCTCGTTGGGGTCGAACACGGCGTTGGTCATCGTGATCCGCGAGACATTGGCGATCTCCATCACGCGATCGATGTAGTCGCTCGGGTCCTGCTCGGCGAACCACGAGCGGTAGCCGGCCAGGTCGCGGTCCGAGGGGTCCAGGCCGAGCTTCTCGAGGGTCGTGAGCACGCCGCGGCACGCCTCGCTGAGCGGGCTCCGCTCGAGGAACAGCTCGCGCCAGATGTGGTCGGCCTGCTCCTGCTTGCTCATCTTCCAGAAGTCGGCGTACGGCAGCTTCGAAGCCGGCACGCAGCGGTACACCTCGGCCACCAGGTAGTGGTAGGTGAGCAGCTCGTCGATGCCCCACAGCAACAGGCCCTGCGGGTCCGCTTTACCGCTCGAGCCCCCCGCCGGCGTCCCGAAGGTCGGCGGGTACAGATGGGTGTGCATGTCCCACACCGGCTGCTCTTCAATCGCCTGGCTGACGAGTTCGGCTAACGGGGTCGGGGCGATGGCGGTGCTGGACATGACGTTTGGCGGTTGAACGGGCGTGGTTGATGGAGCGGGCGTGGACGATGGAGATAGCGAGCGGACGACCGTCTGGCGGCGGTGCACTCGCCAGCTCACGCTGGGCCTGCACACGCACGAGGCGGCAGGGTGGCGGACGGCGCCGCCCGGCCCCGATTCCACGGAACCCGGAGACCGACACAATGAAGAGGATCGCACTCGGCAGCCGCTCTGCCCAGGGACCCCCCTATGGTAAGCGCATCTCGAGCACCGTTGCCGCATTCCGGGGGTGCAATTCCGCAGCCTCGCGGCGGGCCGGCAGCAGCACGGTCGAGCCCTTCTCGAGCGGCGACCGGCTCGACCCGCAAACCAGGTCGGCCTCGCCGGAAATGACACTTATCAGCTTGAAGCAATCTTCATCGGCGATCGGCGTCGGGCGGTCGAGTGCGTGGCGGTCGAGCACAAACTTGTCGCAGTCGACCAGCCGCTCGCCGCCCCCGTCCAGCGGCTCGGGCGTCTGAGGACTGACCGGGCCGCGCTCGTAGTCCGATACCTCCAGCGACTGCTCGATGTGCAGCGGCCGCGAGTTACCGTCCTTGTCGACGTGGTTCCAGTCGAACAGCCGGAACGTTGTGTTGCTCGCCTGCTGGATCTCCGCGATCATGATCCCCGCCCCCAACGCGTGCACCGTCCCCGCGCTGATGAACACGCAGTCGCCCGGCTGGGCCTCGAACGCGTGCAGGCAGCGGTCGCTCTCGCCCGCCTCGACCGCGGCGGCGAGCGCGGCGCGGTCGACCCCGTCGTTCAGGCCGGCGTAGATCTTGCTGCCCGGCTCGGCGGCCAGCACGACCCAGGCCTCGGTCTTGCCGAGGTCGGGCGGGTCGAGCTTGGCGCCTTGGGCGTCGTTCGGGTGCACTTGGACGCTGAGCGTCCGCTGCGCGTCGAGGTACTTGAACAGCAGCGGGAACTGCTCCTGCGGCGCGTGCCGGCCGAACAGCTCCTCGTTTTTTTCCTCCACTAGTTTCCTCAGGGTCCAACCGTCGTACGGGCCGCCGGCCACGACGCTCTGGTCCTCGCCGTGGTCGACCGCCTCCCAGCTCTCGGCGGCCGATTCGTCGCCAATCGGCTTGCCGAGCACGGTCGCCAGCCGCCGGCCCCCCCACAGGTATCGCTTGAACAAGGGCTGAAACTGTAGCGGGGGCAGCATCGGTAGGGCTCCGGCGGGGGCGGGTTTGCGTTGTGAGGGGTCTCTAGCGTTGTTATTATCAAAGCTTCGTGGGCTCCTGCCCAGCCCACCAATGCCCAGCTCACCCTCGCCCGGCCACCGCCGCACCCCGCCACGTGCCGATCCGCTCCGACCAAGACCTCTTCGAACAATCCAAGATGTCCTTCGGCGAGCACCTGGAGGAGCTGCGGGTTACGCTGTTCAAGTGTGTGCTGGCGATGCTGGTCGGCTCCGCGGTCGGCTTCTACATCGGCAGCGACGTCGTGACCTTCATCGAGGGGCCGCTGCAGGAGGGCCTCAACGAGTTCCGCATCGACCTCGCGGAGAAGCAGGCCGGCGTCGAGTCGCAGACCATCGACGACGAGGTCTACATCCCGCTGCGGATCTACGAATTCGTGGACGGCGAGAAACGCGAGCGCTTGCTGTACCTCCCGCTCGACCAGGACCCGCGGAACCAGATCATCGGCACCGGCATGACCGACGCCTTCATGGTGTACGTCAAGGCCTCGCTGATTGTGGGCGTGGTGGTCGCCAGCCCGGCGCTGTTCTACTTCATCTGGCAGTTCGTCGCGTCGGGCCTGTACCAGCACGAGCGGAAGTATGTGTACGTCTTCATGCCGTTCAGCCTCGGGCTGTTCCTGCTGGGCGCCGCGGTGGCGTTCTTCTTTGCGATCCAGCTGGTGGTGGTGTTCCTGTTTGGGTTTTACGAGTGGCTCGAGATCACCCCGACGCCGCGGATCAACGAGTGGATGAGCTTCGTGCTGCTGCTGCCGTTGGGCTTCGGCGTCGCGTTCCAGTTGCCGCTGGTGATGCTGTTCCTCGAACGGATCGGCGTGTTTGGCGTAGCCGACTACCTCAAGTCTTGGCGGATTGCGATCCTGGTGATCTGCATCATCTCGATGCTGCTCACCCCGGCCGACCCCGGCAGCATGATCCTGCTGGCGGTGCCGCTCTGCTTCCTCTACTTCGGCGGTATCGGACTGTGCAAGTTCATGCCCCGCCGCGAATCGCCCTTCGACCCGCCGCCGGCGTAGTTCGCCCACGCCCGGCGAGCTGGAATAGGGGACTGGCTCGCGACCGCAGGGCCGACTTCATCCTTGGGCCAGACCCAACCGCGGTCGCGTGCCCGTCCCCTTTTCCAGCGGCAACCCCCGGGTGGTCTTGTCCCATTTTGGCCTGCCCCGTATTGTCCGAAATATCGATCGGAGGGCACAAAACCCCCAACCGAGCGCCGCCCCGTTTTCCCTAAGTGCTTGCCGGGAAGTCCCTTGAGCCGATTCCGCTGCGAACGGGACACAGGGTTTTGTCCCAGCCGTCACGCACCGCCATCGGAACTACTCCGCAGCCACCGTCGGAAGCCGGCGGTTCGTCCGGCTCGCAGCGCGCGCACGCGTCCCCAAACTGTCGGCTCCCGCCCGCAGCTACGATGGAACCATCGGCGGCCCTGAAGGGATTCCTCGCCGCTACCATTGGACCGCGCGAGTGAGCTACTCGCCACAAAGAATTGGCAACTTCATCGCCAGCGTTCCGAGCAGTAGGTGCGAGGCCGAATACAAGCCCGCAGCGCCAGCAAGGGAACACCAGGATGCGTGTCCCTGTACCGCAGCGGCCGCCGATAGGATCCCTGGCTCTCCGAGCCAGGAACTCCCAGTTGGGAGAGCCGGGGGACATTCCGGGTGGCAGCGACTTTCGCCCGCGATCAAGTTTGCCTACTGGGAAGCCAAGAGCGGGCGAACGTCGGTGTCGCTAGCGACAAGAGGCGATCGAGTTGCAAGCGGACGTCGGCGCCGCCATGCCTCTTGGGCTGCGCCCACCGACGTTCGTTCGAATGAGCACTTACGCTACCAAGCCGCCCCGCGAACGACTGTCGCCGCTACCCCGGTGCGCCGGATTTTCACGCCGGGGCGTCGAAGAAATGGGCTCTAACCCGCTGAGGTTGGGCACACCTCAGCAAGATCGCGCGCGGCTATCTGCGGACGGGTGGTCCAACTTCGGCGCCATAATGACTGACTAAACTTGCAGCGGTGTGGGTATCTCGACGGCGTTGACGACAGAACGACGAGCGTAACCCGGCTGTAGCGAGTGACGAGGATTTCAGAAAACGACCCGACCATAACTCGGGTTCACGCATTTGTTATGTGCGCTCGTTTGCTTTGGCTGGGGCGGACATGTGTTTCGAGATGTAAGCGGATTCGCCCATCCGCTCAAGCAAATCCAATTGTAGCTCAAGCCAGCCCATGTGCCCTTCTTCATCCAGAACAATCCGTTCGAATAGACTTCGTGACCCAATATCACCTGACTCGTATGCCGTGCGAGCAGCCTTGGTATAGAAATCGATTGCTTCCTTTTCGTCGTCCAAGTCGAGTGCGAACATCTCCCGAAGCGATTTGGCAAGGGTTGGTGTTTTCTGAAGTGTTAGCTCGGGTTGTCCTTTTAGGAAAAGGATGCGTTCGATATACGCATCGGAATGCCCGAGTTCCTCGGTCATTTCTTCACGCATTTGTGATGCAAGGCGATCTAGTCCCCAATCCTCAAGTACGCTTGCATGCAACTGATACTGGTGGGCAGCGGTCAGTTCCATCGACAGAGCGGTTTGCAAGTTGGCGAGTGTTTCCGATTTGCTTGACACGGTCTATTCTCCGTTGTTGTGAATGCTAAGTTTTTAACGAGTAGTTGAGTACATAACGCAGAGTGCAGCTGCATTTTGGTTGGTGTGGAGTTTTGTGTAAAATGGCGAAGCCATACGGCCTTGTCGAACAACCTCTTGCCTCTTCGCGTAGAAGCCCGTTGAACGGAGTTTCAACTTAACGGGACGGAGCGAACAT